>JACRLA010000290.1 GCA_016215145.1 Chloroflexota bacterium | reverse complement strand
CTTCGGAATGCACATCGTCGGTCTCTTGGGGATGCCGCGCCGCATTTACACTTACGCCAGTGGTCAAGGTTGGGATACTTACAATTTCCTTTCTACCATTGGCGCGTTCATCGTTGCCTTAGGGGTTTTGCTTTTCGTGATCAACTGGTTCATGAGCATGAACTCTGGCGAAAAAGTTGGCAATGATGCCTGGGGCGGCGCCACCTTAGAATGGGCGACTTCTTCACCGCCGCCGCCGCACAACTTCGACAAAATTCCCGCCGTGCATGGTTTGAATCCATTGTGGGAAGGTGATCCACATCTCAAGGAATAACAGCAACCTCCCGAAGGTTTTAAACCTTCGGGAGGTTATTCAACTAAATGATGCGCCGCCTTCTCGATTACCTCGCCCTCACCAAGCCGATCATCATGATCTTGTTGTTGATGACGACTCTCGCCGCGATGTTTGTGGCGAGCGGGGGGACGCCGCCTCTTGACCTGATACTGTGGACGATGGTCGGCGGCGCGCTGTCTTCGGGTGGGGCGAGCGCATTGAATCAATATATTGATCGTGATCTCGATGGCGCGATGGCGCGCACCGCCAAACGCCCGATCCCCTCGGGACGGATTCAACCCACTCATGCCTTAATTTTTGGTTTGACGTTGAGTGTGTTGTCGCTCATCGTCCTCGTGGTTTTTGTGAATTGGCTGGCGGCGCTCATGTCGTTGATCGGTCACTTGTATTACGTCGTGTTTTATACGCTGTATCTCAAGCGAGCCACTCCGCAAAACATCGTGATCGGCGGCGCGGCAGGGGCGGTGCCACCGTTGGTGGGTTGGGCGGCGGCATCAGGCGAGATCAATATCCCCGCGCTGTTTTTATTTGCCATCATCTTCTATTGGACTCCGCCGCACTTTTGGGCGTTGGCTTTGGTGAAGCGAAACGATTACGCGCGCGGACAAATCCCCATGCTGCCTGTGGTGTGGGGCGAAGGTGAAACGCGGAAACAAATTGTTTTGTACTCGTTGATACTCGTCGCGCTCACCTTGTTGCTCACCCCAGCGAATGTGACCGGAATGTTTTACATGATCGCGGCATCCGTGTTGGGTTTGGTCTTGCTCTTTCACGCCGTGATGTTGATGCGTGGTGGCACAAACATCCAAGCGTGGCGGATGTATAAATATTCAAGTTACTATCTCGCCCTGTTGTTTGCGGCGATGGTGGTTGACCAATTCATTTACTAATTACTCAATTACCAATTACGGTAATTTGTAATTGGTAATTACGAAGGAGAACTTTGATGTCCGAAATGACTCACGAGACTCACGAAGAACACATCCATCTGCCCGAAAATAGTTTTTGGCCCTTCGTGTTGGGCGGCGGCATGTTCGTGCTGCTGTTCGGCATGGCACTGCGCGATTACCGCATGCTCGTTGTGCCTGTCGGTCTGCTGATTTTAGTTGTGGGCTTGGGCGGTTGGATCACCAGCGTTGTCCGCGAGAAAGTTCCCTCGATCACGCCGATGATCGCTGGCAAAATGGCGATGTGGTCTTTCCTTGCCTCTGAAGTGATGTTCTTCACCGGTTTGATCGCTTCATTCTTATTGCTGCGCGCCGAAGCCGCGCCGGGTATCGATCATGCGCTCGTGGCAAGCATCCCTCTTGTTTCGCTCAACACGTTCATCTTGCTCACTTCCAGCCTCACCGTTGTCTTGGCGCACGATGCCGCCGCGCGCAATTTGCAAGGGCGACTTAAACTTTTCCTCTTGCTGACGATCTTATTAGGAACGATCTTTGTAAGTTTGCAGGGTTATGAATATAGCAACTTGTATCACGAGGGTCTGTCGTGGACAGGCAATGGATACGGCACGGCGTTTTTCACCCTCACCGGCACACACGGGCTGCACGTCATCATCGGCATTATATGGTGCGCGGTTGTGTTGATCCGCGCCCTGCAAGGCGGCTTCAACGACAAGAGCTATAGCGGCGTGGAAATTTTTGGTTTGTATTGGCACTTCGTTGACATCGTGTGGATTTTGCTCTTCACACTTGTCTATCTAATGAACACCTCGGCTGGACTGCCTGTTAAATAAATATGGAACATACAACTCCTCATCCCGAACACAAATCACCCAACTACGTCCTCATCTTCGTTTGGCTCATCGGCATCACCGCCGCCGAAATCGGCGTGGGTTACATTCCCAACACCGTCCTCTCGACGCTTGTTCAATACCCTCTGCTGTTGAGTATGGCGGGCGCGAAGGTTTTGTTAGTGGCGCTCTACTACATGCACCTGCGTTACGACAGTCGTTGGTTCTTGCTGGCGATGATCGTTTCGATGCCATTGAGTGTGATGTTTATTTTGGCGTTGGTCTTGGGCTACGTGCGGAAATAGTTCTGTAGGGCAAGTTTCCAACTTGCCCTACTTGCCCTACACGATGTGATGTTAGATCGATTACGGCATTTCCCCGCCCTCGCCTATTGGGCGCTGCTGATTTCCTTCATCGGGGTCGCCGCCGAAGTGACCTTTCACTTTTTCCCTCCCCAAACTATCCCCGCATTTGACCTCTGGTTCAAAAATTTGTCGGCGGCAGATCGAGATTTTTTTTCAACATCGGTTGAACTGATCGCCCATTTCTTCATCGGGCTAGGGTTAGCAGGTATGATCACCGCAATTGCCCACCAGCAATTAAATGCCCATGAGCGCGATCAAAATTCAAACGCGCCAAAATAATTTGATGACGAACCGCGTTTTGACCGCGCCACATTGTGGATGATACAATTGGCGCGTCCGGTTTAGTGAGAGTGATCTGCTTTTGAAAAAATCAAAGTAATTGCTCAGCCAAAACCAGAACGCACCGCGAAGGCGCGAAGAACGCGAAGAAAAAATACAGAATTACTTTGGAGGTCTCAGTGCAACGCGCAATTTCTATTCTTATGATTGTAGGACTATTTGCTTTGGGGGCTGCCGCGCTCGTCGGCGCTCTCCCTGCGCCGAATAACCCTTATAAAGTCCCGGCAGATCCAACGATTGCGGCGATCATGGTTGGCTCGCTTGTCGGCGTTTTGATCTTAACTGTTGCGACGGGCGGCGGTTTAGCCTTTGCCTTTAACATGCTGGGCGGAATGTTGACGAAGGAAAAACCCGGCGCGCCGGGCAGAGCCGATACAGGCGGTGCTTCAAAAGTTGCTCCGTACGTTCCATCGTATTCCTACAAACCTGTTCCCGAAAATGTTGAACTGCGCCGATGGTTGGTTGTCTCGGTCATCAGTTTGGCGTTTCTTGTTGCCATTGTAGTTTTTGGCAGTGGCGGCGTGTACTTCATTGAGACCGTGAGAAAGTTTGATACCACGATGTGGGCGGTGACTGTTGGAGGAGTGGTCGGCGTGATCGTGTTGACGATTGCCGTCGGCGCGGGTCTTTCGTTCTGGTTCTATCGCACCGCCGAAGAGAAAGCCAAAGCGGCGGCAGCGGGTCCCATGTGGCCTTCAACGCAAATGCAAATGCTCGAGGAGAAAATGAAGTCTCCCGGAAGTTTGATCCCCGAGATGACATTTCTCAATAAATTGTTGATTGGCGCCGACGTGCTTTTGGTCTTGGTGATTCTGGGCGTGATTGTGGCGTGGGTCGTCCCCGGAATGTTTCAAGTGGCGGCGGTGGATCAATCCATGAAGCCGACAGCCGCGCCCGCAGCTGCTCAACCGGTTGTGGCGGCGGCGGTGGGTCCATCCGATGCGTTGAAGAAAGAATTTGCAGACTTGCCAAAAGGCAATGCGGCAACCGGACAGCAATTGTTTAACACGCTCACCCCGCCTTGCGCCACTTGCCACACCGTGACGGGTGATCAAATTATTGTCGGTCCGGCGATGGCGGGTGTTGCCACGCGCGCCGCGACTCGCAAGCAAGGTTTCAGCGCAGAAATTTATTTTTACGAATCGATCACCAGCCCCAGCGCGTATTTGGTGCCGGGCTTTGCCGATGGCTTGATGCCCAAGACTTTTAAAGAGACTCTCAAGCCGCAGGAGATCAGCGACTTGATCGCTTACTTGGCAACACTTAAGTAGCGCAAATTGCTAATTTGCGCCACGTAGACCGCGTCGGTTTTTAAAACCGACGCGGTCTTTTTTTAACGCAGTGATACAATCATTTCATTATGAACGATTCTCTTTTGCAACGTTACAACTCTATCGTCACCGGTTGCGGGTTGGTGGACACATCGGCGAAAGCGCGGCTGTGGTCGAGCGGACGTGATCGTATTGATCTCATTCATCGCATGTCTACCAACGATCTCCGCAACATGGCAATCAATGAAGGGCGGGCGACGATCCTGACCAATGCCTTGGCGCGGATGATTGATCGTATTGTCGTCATCAATTTAAAAGATCGAGCGTTGATCTTGGGAAGTTGGGGCGCGGCGACTCGGATTCGCAAATGGCTTTCGGGCTATATTTTTTTCAACGATGAAATTAAATTGGAAGAGGCTTCGCCGCAGTGGGGGCAGTTTGATCTTGTTGGGCGTGATGCCGCCGCGATTGCCGACTCGTTGATCGGCGGTGCCAGCGGTCTCAAAAAATTTAGCGTAATTCAAAATGATGAAGTGATCATCGGGCGGGGTGAAGCGATCAAAGGCGATTCGTTTTTTGTGGTGGCGGCATCCGAGCAGCTCCCCAGGCTGCGCCAGCAGGCAGAGGCTTTGGGCGCGGTGGCGTGTGATCGTGATCTCTATAACGTATTGCGAATCGAGTCGGGCATCCCCGAGATCGATCACGAGATCAGCGAAGAGTATATTCCGCTTGAAGCGAATCTGTGGGAGGCGGTGAGTTTTTCTAAGGGCTGTTACATTGGTCAAGAAATTATTGCGCGTATGGAGAGCCGCGGGAAGTTGGCGAAGATGTTAGTGGGTGTAGAGTCGGCGTCACCGTTGATGGCGGGAATGAAGATCGAGGGCGGGGTGATCACCAGTGTCGCCGAATCGCCGCGCGGTGGCTGGATCGGTTTGGCATATCTTAAATCACCTCAAGCACAGGCGGGGACAGAAATTCATCACGACGATCTCGTGATGCGAGTTGCTTCTTTGCCGTTTGCAAGTTAATATAAATGATATGGCATTGAAGGTTCTGGTGGTGGACGATGATCCTCAAACGTTGCAGTTGATGAGTCACATTGTGCGCGCGCAGGGTTATGAGGTGACGACGGCGATCTCTGGCGCGGAGGCTTTACAACAAGTGAGTGCGGCGCGCCCCGATGTGATGTTGCTGGATGTGATGATGCCAGGCATGGACGGGGTGGAGGTGTGCCGTCGTTTGCGGGCGAACAAAAATTATTCTGATCTGCCGATTGTGTTACTGACGGCGCTGGCTGAGCCGGGAGATCACGCCGATGGTTTGTTGGCAGGGGCAGATGATTATATTGCCAAGCCGATAGATCCGGCGTCGTTGGTGACGCGTATTAAATCGGTGCTGCGTCGTTCACGATCCGATCAGCCGCTAGGCGATCTGTTAACTGAGATCGCCAATGGCGCGGTGATGACTCTGGGGGCGGTGATGGCGTGGATTTTGATCGCCGATGAGGAACGCGGTACGTTGAAGTCGGCGGTGGTGGCGGGGGCGGTAGGCGAGATGGATCCCCAAATTTTTTTGCGCTCGGTCAAAGGGGTTCCGGGTGACGTGACCTTCCCTCTTTCTAAACAAATTAGCCCGTTGTGCGATGTGGTTCTCAATGATAGATCGCTCATTGAACAATTGCCACGAGTGTTGTTGGAGATGCCCGGTGGCGAGTTGCTGGTGCGTGGTCTTGATTCGATTGCGGCACACGTCGTGAGTATTCTGCCGCTTTCACTGCGCGGCAAAACGTTGGGCGTGATGTTGGTGGCGCGGCGCGGTGATGCTCACGTGAATCCACCCGACACACGATTATTAACTAGTATTGCGATACAAGCGGCGATGGCGATTGAGAATGTGCGACTGGTGCGCCGCTTGGAACAACGCGAGAAAGAAATTCAGCGCGACAATACCTTCCATCAGATGTTGATCAATACGATGGGCGATGGTCTGGTGATGTTGAATCACAACGGAGAGATTTCGTTTGTCAACCAGCGTTTGTGCCGCATGACCGGTTACGATGCGGCAGAGTTGATTGGTCGCCCCTTCGCCGATTTGATTCATCACGGAGATAAAACGTCTGCCGATGTGTGGTTAGCCAGAACAACAGGCACGACTTCATTAGAGAAACGTTTGGCGCGCAAGAACGGAACAGAGTTGTCGGTCTTGGGGGTGCGAGTGCCGGCATCGAGGAGTGATTTTGGCGATGTCATTGTGATCACCGATCTCTCTGAGCAGAAGGCGCGCGAGTCGGAATTGATGCGCCGCACCAAGCAGTTGAGCGCGATTAATAATGCGGCGCGCACGATGGCTTCGTCTTTGGAATTTGACTCGGTGCCTCAAACGATCCTTGAGGAGGCGGTGCATGTGTTGGGCGCCAATGCCGGCTCCATTGCTTTGCTCGACGAAACATCGTCTTTGGTTTTTAAAGCGGTTGTAGGTCCCAGTTCCGAGAAACTGGCTAATATGAAAGTTCCGGCGGGGCATGGGTTGATCGGTTGGGTGTCGCAAAATAGCAAGTCGGTGAGGGTGGACGACGTGCGAAAGGACCCGCGTTTTTATCGTGGCATTGATCAGACGACGGGCTTGACGACGCTCAATGTGATCGCGGTGCCACTGCTCATCGCGCGGCGGGTGATCGGCGTGCTGGAGTTGATCAACAAAGTCGAGGGGAAGTTTGATGAAGAAGATTTGACCGTTGTTGAAACGTTGGCTCAGTCGGCGGCGGTGACGATTGAGAATGCGCGTTTGGTGCGCGACCTGCGCGCTCACGCGTTGGAGTTGGAGAAAGCCTACGCCGAACTCAAAGAAGCCGATCAACTAAAAAGCGAAATGGTGCAAAACGTTTCGCATGAATTACGCGCGCCGCTCACATTTATTATGGGCTATATCGAGCTCTTGATGTCGAATGACTTTGGTCAGATGACGGACGATCAGCAGAAAGCTATGGATGTTGTTCATCGCAAGTGTGTGCTTCTCAATAAAATTGTCAATGATATTGTCACGCTGCAAAAGTTGGAAATCGCCGGGTTGAACTTACAAGCAGTGTCGCTGAACACGCTGTTGACTCAAACTTTACAAGCGGCTCAGTTTTCGGCGCAAGAGGCGCAACAAACGTTAATCACCGATATGCCTGACCGTGAGATACAAGTGACGGCAGATGATCAGCGACTCTCGCAGGTGTTGGATAATCTGGTGAACAACGCCATTAAGTTCAGCAAACCCGGCGGCACGATCACTTTGCGCTTGCGCGATGAACGTTCCTTTGTCCGAATTGAGGTACAGGATATGGGGATCGGAGTGCCAGCGGACAAACTTGAGAAAATTTTTGATCGGTTCTTTCAAGCAGACGGCAGTTCGACTCGGCGTTATGGCGGTGTTGGGTTGGGTCTAGCGATATGCAAATCCATTCTCACCGCGCACGGCGGCAAAATTTGGGCGGAGAGCGAAGTGGGGAAGGGCAGCAGGTTTATTTTCACCTTACCCAGAAACAATGAACAATGAAACAATGAACAATGAGATAATGAACAAAATCAAAAATAAAAAATCCCAAATCCCAAAATCCCAAACTTCAAACTTCCAATCTCCAATCTCCAATCTCCAATCTCCAATCTCTAACCATCCAACCACCCAACATTCATTCACAAGGAGCCTTCTATGAACCCCAACGATCTCTATGCTGCATTAACAGGATTTCTTTCTATGGTCGCGCAGGTGTTATTGATCATCTCACTGCCGATCTTAATTGCCGCCGCTGCTTTTTGGTTGAGGCAGAAGGCAAACGAGATCAAAGCGCGACTCTCTGTCGAGCAACTCGCTACGCTGCAAAGTGTAGCGAGCATTGCGGTCAAGGCGGCTGAGCAAGCCGGTCTTTCGAAACAACTGGCAAACGGATCGGAGAAGCGCGAGTATGCGATCAAGGTCGCGCAAGATTATTTAAACACGGTGGGCGTGAAGGTGGACGTGAAGGCGGTTACGTCGTTGATCGAATCGGAAGTGTTGAAGCAGTTTAACAGCCCGACGCCGATTGTGGATTCGCCGGAAGCGCGCGCCGCCTTGTTGAAGCAAGCGGTGGAGAGCGGCGTGCTTGCCGCCGAGCAGAGCGGCTTGAAAGCGGCGGCGATGAACGTGGGTGTGTCGCTGGCGCAACAAAAGAAACAATACGCGGCGAACTTGGCGGGAAAATATTTAGAGCAGCACGGCATCCGCATGGACCCGCAGATCGTGGATGGATTAATTGAGGCACAGATCATGCGCTTCAAGATCGAAGCGGCGAAGGCGACGCAAGCAGCACAGGCGGCACAACAGACATCCGCTAGAGGATGAAAAAAAAGACACCGAGTGTTTTGGAAACACTCGGTGTCTCGTTTAAAGACCTCGCGGGTTTCATCCGCTCCGCTTCGCGAAACCCGCGAGGTCTTGCTTTACCTCAACTGATCTGAATACGCAAACAACGCCATCTGCCCGCCGGTGTGCCAGAACAGCACACGCTCCTCTTTTTTGATTACGCCTTTGCGAATTAAATCTATCATCCCGCCAAAGGCTTTGCCCGAATACACCGGGTCAATCAATACACCCTCCAGACTCGCCAACAATCGAATCGTCTCGCGCTCGTAATCGCCCATCAGCGCGTAGCCTTTGCCGATGTAATCAGTGTTGGCGTGAATATCGTCCGGCGTGAACGTGAACGGCAGATTCAAAAATGACGCCGTCTCGCTGGCGATTCGCGCCACGTTGTTCTTCAACACATCCAGCGGTTCATCCACGCTAATGCCCAACACTTCGGTGGACGGCATCAACGCTTTTGCGCCGACGGTTAATCCGGCATGCGTGCCGCCTGAGGATGAGGCAAAACAAATTCGAGAGAAACCCTCACCCCTAACCCCTCTCCCATTTGGAACATCACCAAATAGGAGAGGGGAATTAAGTTGTTCCTTTAACTCCCTCACCGCATCGGCGTAAGCCGCCGCGCCGATCTTGTTCGAGCCACCAATTGGAATCAAATACGGATCGCTACCCGATGCTTTTTCTTTTTCAAAAACTTCTTGCATCACTTCTTCGCGTTCCTTGTCATGCGTCCAAACGATCTCTGCGCCGAGCAAGTCGTCGAGCAAAATGTTTCCGGTGAATTTGGGTGGGGGGTCGCCGCGCAGAACAACGATGCACCTGAAGCCGAGCTTGGCGGCCGCCGCCGCCGTTTGACGGCAGTGGTTCGATTGCGCCGCGCCGCCGGTGATGATCGTTTTGGCATTTTGCCCTTGGGCATCCGCCAACAAAAATTCCAACTTGCGAGTCTTGTTGCCGCCACCGGCGAGCCCGGTTTGATCATCACGCTTGATCCAAACTTCTGCGCCGCCGAGATGTGCAGTGAGTCGCTTCAACGGCTCAATGGGCGTGGGTAAATGGGCGAGGGGGATTCGAGAGGGAAGATTCATGTTGGCGAATGGCTGATGGCAGATGGCGAATGGCTAATAATCTATTGCGTGATACGTGATGCGTGATATGCGATACGCGATGTGCTATCTGCTATCAGCCATCTGCTATTTATGGTGCTACTGTGAAGTTAACATAACTGCCGCCCACGAACTGCCAGCCGTTGCCGGCGCGACAATCGGCGGGGACGTTGGTGCAGATCATCAAGCGCGCATTGTACGAGCCTGCTTGAATTTTATCAACGCCCGCGCGGAACTCGGCGGTGTCACCGACCTTCAATTCCCACTTGGCATCTTTGTCAGGCGGCAGGATGCGCGTGGCGCCGTTGATCGTTTGCATGTTGGCAAACGCTTGACCGTCGCGCACAATCGTGACGCTGGCGTCGCCGTAATTAAATGTTCGCGTGGAATTGTTGGTGAACTTCCATGTCATATAAATATCTTGATTCGGTTTCATCACCGTAGAGCAATCGCCAATGAGTTTGATGCCGCACGTTGCGGTATTGGTGAAGTTAGCAAAGTTTACCGTTTCGTTTACGATAACAGATGAAGGCGCGATGATGACTCCTCCACTTGCTGCCGTTGGCGCGGGAGCAACTGCGCCAGTATTTAATGGGGCTGCCGTCGCACCTGCGGCTGCCGTCGGTGCTTTGGTTGCCGGGGCTCCGGGTGTAGGCGTGTAAAGCGCGTAAGCTTGAGTCACAAGTTTGCTCACTACGTCGTAAGTTGGGATGGGCGTAAAGGCTGTTTGCGTTGAAGCAGATGGATCGAGTGCGCCAACTGTTGGCGCGGGTGTGCGGGTAGCGCGCGCCCGCACGTTGCTGCCCCCAACACCCGGCACGCCGGGAAGTCGCACAGTGCCACAAGCAGCTACAATGATCGCCGCCATGATCGCCATGATAAAAGTTTTCTTAGTCACGTTGAAAATCTCCTTTGTTCTCGTAATCGTAGAGACGACTCGGTGAGTCGTCTCTATCTACCGAGTCGTCTCAGTTAACTGTAGCGCGGAATTATCAAAAAATTGTCGAGATGTTTATGAGACTTCCGAAGTTTCCAAAACTTCGGAAGTTTGCCTAATGCCCCTGCGCCGCATCACATTTAACACGCGCGGCAAAACAAATGTGTAAAGATTGTAGAGCATGGGCGAAGGCGCGTAATCAATCGCGCCCAATAATCGCACAAGGTGATCGCTAAACCCCTCCTTGAACTTCCACACGCCGTATAAACGATCTGTTTCATCTAATACGTCGGGCGCGCCCCAAAAATCATAAATCGCGCAGCCTTGACTCTTCGCCCACTGCATCGCTCGCCACTGCAAAAGATGATTGGGCATCTTCTCGCGCTGAAGATTCCGCGACATGCCGTACATGTATAAAGCGCGATCCGCGAATCGAAAAACGATGATCGCCGCTACGGGGTCGCCGCCAACCCTGGCGATGAACGGTTGTGCCTGCCCCAACCGAATAAAATTTTCCCACGCCTCACGATAATAATTTTCGTGGCGGATCACAAACCCGTCGCGCAGAGACGTCTCGGCGTACATTTTATATAACAACTCAAACGGCACTTCATCCGCCGACGGCATCTCAACCGTCACCCCTTTGCGCTCGGCGAGACGGATGTTGTAGCGAGTCTTCTGTTTGAACGACGCGATGATCTCGTCCTCGGACGGTGTGAGGTCTAGCCAAACTGTGTTTTTGAATTGAACCTGACTCTGTGACAAGAACCAGTAATTGGTACTTGGTACTTGGAGATTGGAGACGCTTGCCCCCGTAGCGAAGCGGAGTGGGGTTAGAGATGGGTCGTCAATCTCAGGATCGATTTTGATAAAGACGGCTCTTTCGCGTTTGGCAACGTTTTCTAAATCGCGCAAAACATTTTGTGCCAGATCATGATCATTCCAATCCAGCAAGGGACCACGCGGAACATAGAGAATTGAAAAGGGACCCACGCTACGTTTAAGTATCTGCGCCGCCGCGACAGGCTGATCATTTTTCTTCCACACGACTCGCCGCGCGCTCCAACCGTACTTCGCTTTAAACTCTCCCCACGCCCAACACTGGAGCATGTGAGAGTGAGGAAGATGGGTGAGGGCGGAGTCCCATTCGGTGGAACTGTGAACAGGTGAAGAGGTGAAGGGGTGAAGGGGTGACACGATGACTCGATGACAATGAATAATGAAACAATGAAACAATGAACAATGAACAATGAACAATGAACAATGAAACAATGAACAATGAACAATGACTACTTGACTACCTGACTACGTGACTACCCGACTCCCCATATACATCCGATACAACTTATACATCATCGGTGAATAGACTCGATCTAACGCTTCAGGTTCACGAATTAATTTTCCACCGAAGCCGCGCTTGAAGCGATACACGCCCCACAAACCATCGTCGCGAGTCTCAAAGTTGGCTTCAAGAGTCGCTTCATCCTCATCCGGCACGCCCCATAGATCGTAGTGTGTCGCGCCGTGCGCTTTTGCCCAACGCATCGCTTCCCATTGAAGTAAATATGTTGGCATTCGATTGCGTTCTTCGTTTGACGAACCACCATAAAAATACCACGCCCGTTCACCTAATATGAAGAGCATGAGAGTCGCTAACGGTTGATCGTTGTAGTAGGCGGTAAAAATTTGCGCGCGGTTCAACGGGCGAAATAGTTCGTAGACTTTTCGATAATACGCACTTGAATGAACGCCGAATTGATCGCGCTCACCGGTGATCTGCATCAGCTTATTAAACGTATCAAGGTCGTCGCTAGGGCTGACGGCGACACCTTTCTTTTCGGCGAGACGGATGTTGTAGCGAGTCTTCTGTTTCATCGCCGCCAAAATTTCATCTTCACTTGGGCGCAAGTCAATGACGAGAGTCCGTTGCGGTTGGATCGGTTTGCTGTTTAGTAATTGGTAATTGGTAATTGGTAATTGGAAGTTGGAAGTTGGATGTTGGAAGTTTGGAGTTTGAAGTTTGAAGTTTGAAGTTATATGAGGCTCTAACTTCACAAAGATCGAATTACGATCTCGACAGACTTGATCAATGTTCTCGAATAGGAATTTGACCAACGACTCATTTTCCCAATTCACGATGGGGGCTTTGGGGATGTAAGCAATGGTGGCGATGCCGAGAGGCAGGGCGCGAAAAAGAATCTGCGCGCCAGCGACGACGACGCCTTTCTCTTTGATGCCGATGCGAGTCGCCGTCCAGCCGAAGGCACATTTAAGTTCTGCCCATGCTGGTGTTTGTAAGATATGACCTTGAGGATGTGAGGCGACAAACGAATCCCATTCGGTTGCGGTGATGGTGGTGGACACGGGTTGGCATTATAGCGGATTGAGGTGGGTGGTTAGGTGGTTGGGTTGTTGGGTTGTTAGGCTTGTCCTGAGCGAAGTCGAAGGATGGTTGGGTGGTTGGGGAAGGGTGAAGAGGTGAAAAGGTGAAGGGGTGATCGTTTAAATTTGAGGAGCAGTTATTTCTGATGGGGATATAATCGTTGATGAGTTTGCTATACAAGTTTATCGAAGGGGTGCGCTTCTAATCCGCAGTGTTACATGGTTCTTGCTTGTGGCTTGGTTCAACTGCGGCGTAAAGACTTCCGAAGTCTCGCAGACTTCGGAAGTCTGAAAGGTCAACCTCATGGAAACATCAAAATCCTCTTCTAATCCCTACGTTTACGATAAACCCGTCACTGGCGAAAAGTTTTTTGGAAGGCGAAATGAATTCGAACAGATAATGAGGGCGGCTAGCGAACATCGTCTTGTTGTCTTGCGCGGTCAACCGAAAATAGGTATAACCTCTATTTTGTTAAATCTCCCTAGCGAAATGAACTATTCGCATAAAGTGCTCTATCTTGATATGCGAGAGATCGCGCAAAATGCTCGAAGAGCAAGTGACTTGTGGCAAGCCATAGAAACAAAAGGTAAGAGCCCTCTGCTTTCTGAGGCAGGGTCTTTTTCTCAAAAGGTAGACGAAGGCGCTGTACAACACGATGATGATGGGCAATTCTTTCAACGTTCATTTTTGCGAGAGACTTCGTATATTCGTTTCATTTTTGATCACTTTGATGCTGTTGCCTCTGCATTGGACGACATGGCGTTGACGGCGTTCTTTCGCGGCTTTGCACGTATCCTCAGAGAGGAGAGGTTTGTATTTATTGTCGCATCATCCACCTTCCCGAACAAATGGAAGGGGGCGAAGTTTGAAGACCCATCTCGTGTTTCAGTAATCTCAATTTCGACTTTGGATATGAAGAGGCAGTTAATCGAATCTTCGATCTAACAGGAGGACATCCCTACTTCACCCAACTTCTCTGCGCTAAAGTTTTTGATGCGGCTCGAGTTTCGTCAACAGCTAACGTGCCCTTAGTGACTCAAACTCTTGTTGATTCGGTTGTGCCCGATGTGTTGCGGGAAGGCGAGACTGTTTTTGAACAGTTGTGGGAAAGCATTTCTATGGCTCAACGTCCTGTGATGTCTGCCCTTGCAGAATTGACGAAAGATGAAAAATTAACTTTTGTGCCGTCGTTAATCGAAGTGCGTTTGGGTAGTCAGAAGCAGGATGTTCGTCTCGATGAATTGACGGTGTCATTGAAGAATTTTGCCGATATGCAGATGCTTCAAGAAGTAGAGGGTCGTCTTCGTTTCATAGTTCCCCTTTTTGCAATGTGGGTACGTGAGCGCAAACCGTTCCAACAAACCATCGAAGAATCTAAAGCGCAAGAGGCGGCGCAACAAACAGAACAACGCAACGAAATCCTCGTCAACTTCGCCCTCAATGATCGTCCTGTGGGTGAGGATAAATTGGGTTACGACGATTATGCGAAAGCGTTTGCCCAAGTGTTGGCAAATCCAGACACCAAGACTCCGTTGACGATTGGGATTTATGGATCGTGGGGCATGGGCAAATCGTTTTTGATGGAGAAGATCAAGGAGCAGTTGAAGACGGCGAAGAGAGCGATGGAAGAGGAGAGAAAGAAGAAGGGATTGGGGGTGAAGGATTATCACGACTTTCATTTTGTCCACTTCAACGCTTGGGTATATTCGGGCAGCGAAAATTTGTGGGCGGGGTTGATCACCAAACTGTATAGCGAAGTGGAGAAATATTTTGGCTCACTGCGCCTCAATTGGCATTTGCTCATTTACAACATTCGCAAAAATTACAAGAGAACGATAGTGACTCTCGCAATCTATGGCATTTTAGGCGTGTTGATTGCGGTGTTGTGGGATTACAAGAGCGTGCAAGATAGCTGGGACGCCTTGCAGATCGCCACCAAAACATTGGCAGGTGGATCGTTGGTTGTCGCGTTGGGTTCGATTCTCAAAACGGGCTACGATCTATTTTCCAAACTTGTTCTCGCGCGCTCAGAGCAACTCGCGGCTTTTTCTTCGCGCAAAGAT
>JACRLA010000069.1 GCA_016215145.1 Chloroflexota bacterium | reverse complement strand
GTGGCAACCCGACAGGCAACGCTAGAGAGTGGTGAACTAACTGTCACCGTGATCGGAACGTATTGAGGAAACGAGTCTACGGTGACGGTGATCGGCTTGCTCACGGTTGCTGCTGCATCTAAGGTCAGGTTGGCTTTTGAGGTGATCGGCAATTCGTTAACCAAACGCACCCACGAGCGTTCTGGCTCGAGCAAGGTAATGTTAGCCCAGCCGGTCTTGTTGTTTGTCAGGCGAATGTTTGCCCACGTTCCGGCAGCGTTCTTGCCGATGATGCCAACAACATCCGTAGGATTTGCTGTCGTGACGATATCGTAGCTAACCCAAGGTCCCTTACGCACATTGAGGCGTGGCGCGTTAATTTTTGCGCTGACAGCAATTCTCGATCCGTCAGAAAGGTTGACGGCAATTGGAAGGGCTGTGGTTGGCGAAGACGTTTGAATGAATTGCACATTCGCCCATAGATCGGGGAACTTGGTAGAGGCAAGTCGCAACCACGCGCCGTTTGACGTGCGCCCGGTCAGCGTCACTAACTCGCCGGGCAAAAATGTTGCCGCCACCGGGTACGACAAGCCGGGACCGGAACGCGCGTTGAGCGTGCCGGTAGTGACAGTGCCAACCAGAGTCACGCTTGGTATCAGAGTCGGGGTTGCGGTTGGCGTAGCACTCGGTGACACCGTTTGCGCCAAAACATCAACTGGCGTCAGCGCGCTCATAACAATAGCTGAAACAAAGAGAATGGCAACGATGATCTGATGAAGTGCTTTAGGGTTCATAGAACAATGTCTCCTCACCCTGATTTTACCCCCTCGCGGTCTGTTGGAGAAACCCGTTTTCTCGGAGAAAACGGGTTTCTTGCCCCCGCCATTTTCGGCGAAAACTATCGCTTCCTTTTCCCCTCTTCCCTTTATTTCCCCGTCTCCCTTATTTCCCTTATCTCCTTTATTTCTTTTCCTTCCATCATTTCCTTTAGGCGCTTCGCAATCTCTTTCACTTCCTCCGAGCCGCCGTTCTCGCCGCGCAAGATCGCCTGACCCAACGCCGAACTCCTGAAGTCAATCAGGTCACTTTCAATCGCGCTCATCATCGAAACATCTTTTTGAATCTTGCCATCGCGTATCGTGATCATCCGATGCGTGTCTCGCGCTACCTGCGTGTTATGCGTCACCACGATCAACGTCGTGCCATGTTCGCTGTGCAAAGTCTCAAGCAACGCCATGATCTCTTCGGTTGTTTTGGAATCAAGGTTGCCCGTCGGTTCGTCGGCGAGGATGATGACCGGATGATTCGCCAACGCGCGCGCGACGGCAACACGCTGCCGCTCGCCGCCCGACATTTGATTCGGCAAAAAGTTTTTGCGTTTGCCCAAGCCCACCAAATCGAGCAACTCGTCGGCGCGGGCGCGACGCTGTGAACCGCTCAACGATGTTTCGTGCATTGGCACTTCGATGTTTTCGCGCGCAGTCAGAGTCGGGATCAAGTTGTGAGTCTGAAACACAAAGCCGATTGTCTTGCCGCGAAAGTGATCTAAATCTTTCACCTTTGAGATCGGCGTGCCGTTGATGATCACTTCGCCACTCGTCGGACGATCCAACGCGCCGATCATATTCAGCAACGTAGACTTGCCCGACCCCGAAGGTCCCACAATGGCGATGAACTCCCCGGCGCGCACCGTGAGATTCACTCCATCCAAGGCGTGAACGTCCGCGCCGTCTCCGTAGATTTTAGTGAGGTCCCTTGTTTCAACAACGATGTCAGTCATAAATCATTGAACGGGTGAACGGGATGAAGGGGGTGAGAGTCACCCGTTCATCCCGTTCATCCCCTTCTTCCTTTCATTCATAACGTAGCGCTTCAACAGGTCGCAGCCCCGCCGCGCGCCACGCCGGATACAAACCGCCCACCACACCCAGCACAACCGCCAACGCTAACACTTGGGCAAACATCATCGGTGGATATTCTGGCGTAAGAAATATACCCATACCCGGCACCAGCAAGAAAAGATAATTTAACCCCACGCCGATCCCGATCCCGGCTAACGTGCTAAACACGCCCAGCGCCAGCGACTCGACGACGATCATGCCAACGATGCGCCGACGCCGCCACCCCAGTGCCCGCAACACCCCGATCTCTTGCGTGCGCTCGAACACGCTCATCAACATCGCGTTCATCATCACGATCCCGCCGACGATCATGGTCAACATCACCAGCGAATTAATCATCACGGTCATTGACGCAAAATCTTGCATAGATTCCATAAACGCCGTGCTTCGCATGATCAGCAATTGCGGAAACGCCGCGCCCAATTCTTTCACCAGTTCATTCACGCGAGGGCGATCCGACTCTTTAAGTTGGATGTTGATTAGCGATACTTTGCCCGGCTTATTGAATAACTCTTGCGCCGCATCTAAACTGATCGTGCCGCCGGCATCTTCATAGACCGAGCCGTTTTCGTAAATCCCCACAATCTGAAGCGACGTGCCGGACACACGCAGAACGTCTCCCAGCCCTTTCTTCAAACTGTTCGCCGCGAATCGCCCGATGATGATCTCGCTTTTGCGCTCGAACATGCGCCCCTCTTTAATTCGATAATGTTGAATATAATCTTCCGACGGATCGAGTCCCAACAAAAAAAAGTAGGGCAGCCCCGGCGCGTCGGCAATACCGAACAAAACTTTCGATGTGGATTTCACTGCCGGATGCCCGCGCAACCGATCTGCCAAACGCTCGTCAATCTGCGAGAGACTCAAGTCGGCGGTCTTCGCCTGCTCTGCCACAAGATCGGCGTCGCCGGCCGTCGTCACCTTTCCAAAGGTGCTCTCCATGCCCACGCTCATCGCCATTAACGCTACGATGAATCCAACGCCGATCCCGATCCCGCTGATGGTCACCAATGTGCGCGTGGGACGCCGCCACAGATTCCGCAGGGCGCCGCCCGCCAAAAATTTTGCCATCACCTTCATCAACCATCCGCTGTTAACGCTTGCGCCGCTTTCCGCGCGCATCGCTTCCACCGGTTGCAATTGCGCCGCGCGCCACGCCGGATACAGCCCGCCCAACGTGCCGAGCAACAGAGCGACGACAATTGCCTGAACGAAAATCGTTGGCGTGTACACGCCGCTCAACAAGGACTCGACTGCCGGAGAGAGCCGCGCCAATGACGTGAGACCAATCCCAAGCAATACGCCTAGCACCCCGCCCAGAATCGAGAGCGACACCGACTCGCCCATGATCATGCCGATGACTCTTCGTTTGCTCCAGCCTACAGCGCGCAACACACCGATCTCGCGCGTGCGCTCGAACACGTTCATCAACATCGTGTTCATCATCCCCAGCCCGCCGACCAGCAAAGCGAACACGCCCAAGAACCAACCGAAGGAACGATACAGATCGAACATCTCATCCTGCTTCGTCGCCTCGCCGGAGCGAATCACCGTGACTTCACTTCCCCATTGTGACTCAATCGCTTTTTTAATTTGATCGGTTTGGCGCGGGTCTTCGACTTTCACTTTGAAATAATTCACCTGCCGCCGTTTATCAAACGTTCGCTGCGCGTCGTCCAGACTCATCACCGCGCCGCCGTCTTCCATGCTGGTGCCGGTTTCGTAAATGCCCACCACGCGATAGGTTACGTCATTCAAAAGAAATGTCTGCCCCACTTCTTTTCTGAAATTTTTTGCCGTGATCTTGCCAATGAGAATCTGTTTGCGTCCGGTGATCGGTTCACCGGCGACGAGTTGGTAATGCTGAATCGAAAAGCCGCGCAGGTCTTCGCCCATCACGATGAAGTACGGGGCTTCGGGCATCTGCACCATGCCGAACACCACGCCGTTCACCGCCTGCACACCGGGCAGCATTTTGATCTCATCACCCACCGATTCGTCCACCGAACTGATCATCAACATGATGGCGTCTTTTTGCCCCACCGTTAGATCGGCTTCAGAGGTAGAGAAGATTCGCTCAAAGCCACTGGCGAATCCTTCGCCAAACGCGGAGAGGGAGACCACGGCGGCAACCCCGACGGCAATGCCGAGGAGCGTGAGCAGGGTTCGGGTTTTACGTCGCCATAGATTTTTGAGAATCATGTTTGCCTCAGATCACCCTCCCGAAGGTTTTAGAACCTTCGGGAGGGTCGCACTCATATTGTCTCACCATCACCGCTATAAGGTGAGTGATTTTTCTCCATCACGCCCCTGACAAACATCAGAACCGGATCGCCGCCTATATTTTAGTTGAGACTAAATTTTTATCTATGATAGGCTAAATATATTTAGCTGTCAACGGGCAAAAGAAAAACCCGAAGGGTCTTAAAGACCCTTCGGGTTTTTGAACTGACGCAACCGTTTTACTTCGGCGCGTTTTCTACGAGGATGTCGTTAGATTTCTTCACGGCATCATCCAGCAACTTCTTGCCGTCGGCTTTCGTATCGGCGATGGCTTTGCTAATCACGTCCTTGTCAATCAAGGCGCGCACCGGATCGTAACCAGCAACGGGCGACTCGATCATCGAGTATTGCGCCCAGTCAAACATCTGCGCGTACGCATTGGCGAGTTCAGGTCCCCATTTGGGATCGTTGGCATAGAACTTCACCGTATCATCCTTGGCGCTTTGGCGCACCGGCAAATAGCCGGTGGAAGTTGCCCACTTCACGGTTTGAGCTTTCTCGCCCAGATATTTAATCATCAACCACGCGGCAAGTTCGCGTTCAGGTGTGGTCTTGTAGATCGAAACGCTGGCGCCATAGAGATTTACGGCGGGCTTGCCGGTGTTCGGCAGCATGGCAATGCTCCACTTAAACTTGCCACCTTTGGCAACCGTGTCTTGATAGAACGGCAGACCAGAGGACGAGGCAAAGACGAAGAGAATATTGCCCGCGCCGAAACGATTCTGCTCGCCGAAGCGCTCGCTGGTGGGGATCTCTACCGCACATTTCTTCTCGACCATGCGTTGAAGCATGGCGATAGAGTCTTGTCCGGCTTGGCTGTTGAACGTGTAAGCCTTGCCATCGGGCGAAAGGACGGTACCGCCACGCGAGAACACTTGCGAAGCAAAGTTCGAGGCGTCATGGCGGATTGCCCAACCGTATTTCTGTTTCGCTGGATCAGCGGCTTTGCAGGCTGCCTCTTCCCAAGTCTTCCAATCTTTGGGTGGGGCGTCATAGCCGAGTGCCTTCAACCAATCGGCGTTGTAATACATCACGTCCATTGAGCGTTGAGTCGGGAAACCGAGTCGCTCGCCCTTAAATTGCGGGTTGGCGTCGCTGTCGAGGAACGCTTGGAAGTAATCTTTTTGATCGGCGGCGCTCAAACCATACTTCTTGCTGTTGAGGAACGGGGTGATGTCCAACACAGCGCCTTGCGCGCGATAGAACGCGGCTTGGTTCTGATACGCCACTGATAAATCTGGGGGTTGACCGGCTTGCAGCGCGGCATTCACTTTGTTATAGACATCGGGATAACCCGCTCCGGCGATCTCGGCTTTAGCCGTCACACCGTAGGGATTGTTCTTGTTGAACTCATCTAACATACTCTGAAGCAATTTCTGATCGGCTTCGGGGCGGTTGTGCCAGTAAATGACTTCCACCTTCTTGCCTTCGAGAACAATCGCATCCACCATCTCGGGTGTGGTCGGCGGATTGGTGATCTTCACTTCCGTCGGCTTCGGCACCGCAGTAGGCTGCGCCGGGGCGGCGGTTGCCGCAGGCGCGCTGGTCGGCTTCGGCGCTTCGGTGGTCGGGGTGGCGCAGGCACCAAGCATCAATGCCAAAGTCGCAAATACCGACACGAGGGTAAACAGATTCTTTTTCATATAACGTTCTTCTCCTTAATAGAAATTGGAAACTCTTAGTAGACGTTTGGGAAATCAGTTGGGATTAATTGGGTCGTGACCTCACCTCCTTTGAATCAGGACAAAACCTTCAAGGTCTTTGAGATATTGAAGGTCTGCGTTAACCTTTGATGCCGGTGCGCGCAACGCCTTCGGTAAAGTATTTTTGGGTGAAGAAGTAAAAGACGATCACCGGGATCACAACCATTCCGGCAAATGCCATCAACAGTTGAATCTTGGTGCCGCCTTCTTGCGCCATAAACTGCTGCAAACCCACCGCCAAGACACGCATACTGCTATCGCGCGTAACAAGCAAAGGCCATTTAAAGCTATCCCAAGCAAAGATGAAGTTCAATAACGCCGTAGTAATGATCGCCGGACGGCTGAGCGGCACGACCACGTAAAACAAATACTGCAAATGTCCGGCACCGTCAATCAACGCCGCATCAAACAGGTCACGCGGAATCTGCATAAAGAACTGCCGCATTAAGAAGATGCCGAACACGCTGACCAAGAATGGCACGATGAGCGCGGCGTAGGTGTTATACCATTTCCACTGGAACATCATCACCACTTTGGGGACCAGCGTGAGATCGGACGGGATCATGATCGTCGCCAGCACCAGCACGAAGAGGAGATTCTTTCCGGGGACGTTAATATAAGCAAAGGTATACGCCGCCAACATAGAAGTGATCAACACGCCGAAGACGGTGCTGGAGGTGATAATGAGGCTGTTGATAAAGTAGCGCACCACCAACGGCATATTCCACAGGCGATCTGTGCCGGCAGTAGTAATAGCATCGGGATAGTTTTGCCACTGCGGCGGCTCATCCCCAAAAGGCGCCCAAGGCCACAAGTTGTTATTCATCACGCTGCCAAAACTTTTAAGCGATGTCATGATCATGTGGATAAAGGGTATCACGGAAATAATCGCGCCGGTGATCAGCACGGTGTAAATAAAGACACGCCCCCACGAAAAAGAGGTGGGGCGATTCACGGAGGGGGTTAACGAAGCCATGTCTCTCGTCTCCTAATCAGTATCGTAATAATGACTTCAGTCATTTACGACTGAAGTCGCTACTACAACCTAATCATACACAACGCGCTCGCTGGCAACGCGATTTTGAATAACGGTCAAGATCAAGATGATGAAGAACATCAAGAACGACAACGCGGCGCTGTAGCCATAACGGTTTGACTGAACCATTTGCTGGAAGATGAAGATCGCCGCATTCGTCGTGGCATCGCCCGGACCGCCCCCGGTCATAACATAAATGTGATTGAACGCTTTGAAAGTGCCAATGACCGTGATGATGAGGAGGAAAAACGTGGTTGGTGACAGCAAGGGGATTGTGATATGCCGAAAAAGTTTCCACCCGCTTGCGCCGTCTACCTTCGCCGCATCGTAGAGTTCTGTCGGTATGTTGCCCAGACCGGCAAGAAAGATAGCAATGTCGTAGCCCACAAAAACCCACGTCGTATAAACGATCACCGACAACAGTGCCAGACTGGGACCCTCTGCCCACCACGGCAATACCACGCCGCTTGATCTCAACATCAAGTTAAAAATGCCCGTCGGTTCGCCTAACCATTTGATCTCCGGCACACCGAACTTGCCCAAGACAAAATTGATCAGCCCTCGATCTGGACTGTAAAGATAAGCCCAGACCGCCGCCGACGCCACCGAAGACGTAATGTAGGGCATGAAGAACATCACGCGCATCGCTTCTTGCCCACGCACCTTTTGGAACAGCAGATAGGCTAACACTAAACCCAAGCCTAATTGAACCGGCACCGAGATCGCCGAATACATCACCGTGACAAAGAAGGCGTGCCACACTTCTTCATCTTGAAAGGCGCGGACGTAGTTGTCGAACCAGATAAACTTTCGACAGTCTAACGTCCAATTACACATACTGATGTATGCGCCAAAGAAAAACGGATAGAACTCGAAAACTGCGAGGAGGACAAACGCTGGCGCGAGGAGCGCGTAGCCGAATGAAAATTCTTGCAACTTTCTCCATCGGCGCTGAGTGAAGAACGATGGAGCGCGGACTTGCTCTGTTTGGGCAGTAACAGCCATATCACCGAGTCTCCTTCTTAATAGTTACAACGCTGATAGTGTATATCGTCTCGCTTGATTTTCAAAGAGGCAAAATGGCGGACGGCAGATAGCAAATGGGTTATAGCGAATGGCGAATGGCGTGATACGTGACCCGAAGGGGTGATACGCGATACGCCATTTGCTATGGAAATCATTTTGGAGGAAGCGTGAAACGAGCCACTAATGGATCATGATCTGACGCGCGCAAGGCGAATTCGGAATTGATGTGCATCGGCTTAAATTCGGGCGAAGCAGTTTTCATTAAGTTCGGACTCGCCAAAATGTGATCGAGTGCTTGGGCGTTGCCCTCATAGAGATAATCATAGCGTTCATTGACGGGCAGAATCTCCATCAGATCAGTCAAGCCAACTTCTTTCAACTTTGCCAACGGCGGCGAGAATTGGAAGTCGTTGAGGTCGCCAATCACCAAAACGTTGGCATTTGCATCAATCGCAAAGATCGTTTTGATAAAATCCGCTAACAACCGCGCCTGATTGATGCGTTGCCCTTCGCTGGCAAGTTGCGGCGGTTGGCGGCGTCCCATCAAAGCATCGTCGCCGCCTTTGGAATTAAAATGATTCACGATCACGATCAGTTTGTGTCCGTTATAAGTAAATTCTCCGGCGAGCGGCTTGCGGCTGTTGTTGTAGGCGCTGTCGGTGGGCGTGACGCGACCCGGGCTAAATGAGAGCTCAACGCCGGTTGAACCTTTGATCGCCGTGACAGGTTTAGTGGCGGTACCACCGGGGCGATCCACAAACTTCACCCCGCGATCCGCGCGGAACATTCTTGAATCTCCTCGATGCCGATGATGTCGGGCGATTGCAAGTTTTCGACAATGATCTTGGCAAGGTCTTTAATTTTTTGTGCGTCGCCGTTAGCCGCAAAATTTTCTACGTTGAACGTCGCCACGGCAATTTGATTCTCTTTTTGCTTCACCGTTACTTCCGGCTTGATGCCGCTCGATTCAAAACTGGGGCGCTGCGTGATCTGTAATTTGTAATTGCCAAAGGTGTAATCCATGATGCCGATGATCGGTTTAGTGAATCGATCTCCGACATTGACCGTCGGCGTGGGCAAGATCACATCGTCGAGATGAATCCGTTCGGGGTTGTAGTCTTCGGCGGAGATCACCATCGCCCCGCGCCCGGAGATGTAAGTTGCATTCGCGCCTTTATCACCCACAATCGGAATCTCACGGAAGCGACTCGTGGGTCCAACGGCGACGGCATCGTTCACCTGCACCAACATGCTTTCGAGCGACTCGTAAAAATCTATGCCATCAGTCTTCGGATTAAATTTTGTTTGGTCGGCGTCGCCCTTCTCACTCTTGATCACTTTGTTCGGCGGGATGCGCCCGCCCGTGCCGATGATGATCGGGTCGGGCAATTTGTTGCCGCTGGAAACGACGGTGAAAGTTGGTTTGATGATCTCGGTGATCGGCAGATCGCCGGTGGCAATATCGCGTGGATAAAATTCTTTCACATCACCCTCCACACTTACCAAGTCGCCGATTTTCACTTTAGGCAATGTGATCGTGAAAACTAAAATGCCTTCGGATGTCGCCTCGTCGTTATCGGGATTCGGGTCTTGCATGTAAAAACCATCGGAGCGAATTGCGATGATAATGCCTTGCACGCCTTTCACCGTTTTGCCAGCCAAAGGTGAGATGTGACCCGCGCCTTGAATATCGTGGATCGCTGTGCCAGCCGATTTTGTTGGGGCGACTGCGGATGCGAGCGTGGGCGCAGCTATCGTCGGTGACGCCGACGTGGCAGGCGCAACAGTGGAGGTCGGTGTCACCGCGCAGGCAACTAAGACGAACGAAAGCGCGACTCCGAAAACGAGCTTGAGTCGCGCGGTGAAGGGGTGTGAGGTTTTTGTGATCATGAATGGAATCTTACTACAAAAAAAGAAGAGCGTTGATATGGGGCGCGAAACAACGTACCCGATTCAGGTTTATAATAATTCGCAAAATATCAGTAGGAGGCACACCATGAAACAATTCGTTCCCTTTTTTCTCGCGCTAAGTCTGTTGGCGATGCTCACTGTGCCAGCCTTTGCCGAAGAGACTCAACAAACGTGCAGCGCTGAATACACTGTTCAACGCGGTGACACGCTTTACTCAATCGGCGTGAAGTATGGCGTGGATTGGCGCAACATATTTTATGCCAACGGGATCACCAACGTGTTGAAGTTGCCGGTCGGCAAAGTGTTGTGCATCCCGGCGGCAACCGCCACGGCACCTGTGGCGACATCCACGCCCACAGCCACAACAACGGTGACGGCGACACCGTCGGCGAAGATTCCGATCATCACCATCACCGGCGTCGTGCCGGGTGAATCGGTGACGATCAACGCGACGAACTTTCCGCCGAACCGAGATTTTAACGTGTTGATGGGACCCATCGGCACACGCGGCGAAAGCGGCACCTTTGTGACGACGGTCAACACCGGCACGGGCGCGTTCACTGCCACCTACACCCTCCCCGATTCACTCAAGAGCGCGAAGCAAGTGGCGATACGCTTGGAGGGTGAGTTTGGTTATCATAGCTACAATTGGTTTTACAACAAATAGCCAAGGGCGTAGCATTTTTAGTTTTTTTACGCAGGAATCACGGTTTCAACGGTGAACAGTCGCAAAACAGGACGGGAGACTATTGCAACTGGTCATAAACGGATATAGAATAACAAAAGATGTTAGCCGCTGTTCGTATCTCATCACCTCATTTAAAAAAGGAGACTTTCTATGGCAGCCCCTCAAGTACGTAGTGATTACGATCAACTCCAAGTGATTCAAAACACCTTTAGCGCCCAGGCGGACGCCTTGCAGAGGATGAATCAGAATTTAAAATCTCGCATGGATACCTTGCAGGGTGGTGACTGGATCGGCGAGGGCGCTAAAAAGTTCTATGGCGAGATGAACGATCAAGTCATACCCTCGCTCAAGCGTTTCGAAAAAGCTATGTCTGAAGCCGCCCGAATTACTCAGCAAATTTCACGGATCATGAAGCAGGCTGAGGATGAGGCGAGCGGCATCTTCAAGCTCTAGAATCATTCCCTAGACTATCTAATAGAAAACAGAGGTGAATTATGCCTGATGTAAGAATGAATTATTCCTCAATGGAAGCAATGCAAAAGGCTTTCCATCATGCCCACAGCCAAATTGAGGACACCATGCGGGAAATGGAAAAGATTGCCAAAACGATGGAAGACGGCGCTATGGTGGGTATGGCGGGCGACACATTTCGTGAGGCGATCCGCACCAAGTTGATGAAACGCATGAAGGTGTTGGCAGAAAAAATGCGGGAACTGGAAGGTGATATTCACGGCGCGGTCATTGCCACGCGCGACGGAGTGTCTACCGCCCAGAGCCGATTTAAGTAAGGAGCGTGTGATATGTCTTTTTTTCAGATCATCCGATCAGAAATCGAAAATGTTTCTGCTACTGTTCAGCAGCAACAGCAGGTCACTCAGGGTGTGATGGATAAAATCAATTCATACCCCGCCAAAATTCAAGGCGCTTGGATCGGCGGTGACGCCGACGAATTTGCGTCAGATGTGGTTCGCAAGGTTATCCCGGCGATCACAGAATTAATCGCCGCTATCGGTGGTATTAACCTTAACCTATCCAGAGCGACCAGCACCGTTGACAATGCCGACACTCAGTCTCAAGGTTTGGCAAATCAGCTCGGCGATGTCTTCTCACAAATATAAGTCGAGAAGGCACCGGGTTGATCTCTATTAAAGAACTGGAGGAAATACGCTATGGCTGGACAAGTAGTTCAAATGGATTATGCGGTTGTCGGCGAGGTCTCTAACGGGTTTGGGCAATCGGCTCAAATATTGAGAGTCGTTTCGCAAATTCTCAGCGTGGCAATTGAAGTTTTGCGAGCGATGGCTTTCGCCAGTCTCGGCACGAGCTTGGCTCTCGCCAACTATCTGGCAGTTATTAAACAGAAGGCAGAGAACTTAGCGAAAGTCTGCGAAGAGTTTCAGAATGATCTGTCAAGAGCGATTGGCGATCACAAAAAGGGAGACGTTCAGGGCAAACGGTACTTCGGCGAAGGCATCAGCCGCTAACCCGCAGATATTAATGACAAAGCGCGAGACTCGGTGTGAGTCTCGCGCTTCTTTATTTAACAACTGCGATCAACGTATCAACAGCAGTCGAATAAGAATGTAAGCAGCCATCGCCAGAACGATCAACGAGATCAGAGCCAATGTGCCGATGAGCAAATACAAACGACCCGGCACCGCCCGTTTTTCGGTGGGCGGTTTAGAGTAAACGGCAATCAATGTATTGGCTAATTCGATTACATTACTAAACCGGCTGGCAGGGTTTGGATTAATGGCTCGTTCTACTATTTTTGCCACACCGGGGTGTTCAAGCTCCGGGCGTTCCAGAGGGCGCGTGCTGCGATGTTGTGTTACGACTTCACGAATTTGATCATCGCGCTGCGTCTTCGATTCAAATGCCGGTTTTCCGGCGAGCATTTCGTACAAGATCATGCCCAACGAATAAACGTCCGCCGTTGGCGCGGCGGTTTTAGTTCGTGGGCTGAGGAGCAATTCGGGCGCGGTGTAAGCCGGTTCCCAAATTTTAGTCCAATCGTAGACGCTCTCCATCTCGTTACCGCCGACGATCAAACCCAGATCGAGCAAGAGGGGTCGCAAATAACCCTCTTTGTCTGTGTCAATCAGAATCATATCCGGCGTCAGGCAGAGATGGCATCGGTTACTTGAAGCGATAGGGCGTAATGCCTCGGCTAAAGCAATGACGATCCAAGCCGCTTGATAATGCCAGAGTTGCGGATTCTCAAGAAGAAGGTCGCTTAAGAATTTTCCTTGAGCGTGACGAAAAATGCTGAAGAATTTTGTTTCGCCTCTAAACGTGAGTTCGCCGTAAGGACGTTTCGACGATACCGGATAAGGCGATAGAGGCACAGGCAAAAGAGGTCTGCTGCTTGGCAGAAAAGATTTAATGAGCGAAAAGGGAAACCACGGTTTATCCGCCAACGTTTCCAGTACCGTTGTTTCTCGCTTCAGCCGTTCCTCGCAATCATCGGAGCGGTGCGCCACTTTGAGCAAAACTGTTTCGTCGCCGCGCACAGCCTCATACAAAGCGGCAGTCCGCCAGACGCGCAACAGCTTCGTTACTTTTAGATCGCCCAAATGATCGCCGTATTTGAGCACGCCGTATCCCTGCTCCGCCGGACAATCCGTCCGCTCGCACCACAGGTTGCCGTCTTGCGTAATACGTTCACATCGTTCGCAGAATCTATCCATAGTTTACAAAAAAATAGCGTGAATTGTTTGACACTTGTAGGATGGTCGTGAGAGAATGTATTGCGTCTATTCTATGCCTGCTTTTCGTCTTGTCAAATTGCATCGGCGTTAAGTTTTATTTTGTAGCGCAAATTGGCAATTTGCGGTGACTACTCAGCCGTCTAAACCCAAGCAAGAGAAAACCGCATCCGCAGGACGCCTACGGCGAGACGCAAAGGGCGCAAAGTTTTTTAATAATTTCCCTTCGCGATCTTCGCGCCTTCGCGGTGTGTTCTGATTTTGGCTGAGTAGTTACAATTTGCGTTACTTTTTAGAGAATTAATACATTGATCGCCCCCCTCGTATCCAACCCGAACTTCCCGTTGCCGAAGTTGACATCCCCGAGCCGCCAGGTCAGCAGCAAGGTGGCGAGCAATCTGTCATCACCCTGATCGTCCCCTTAGTGACTATTGTCGGATTTGTCTTTGTCAGCGGCTCCGGCAATATCTTATTCATCATCCCCATTGGGTTGGCGATGGTGCTCTCGATAGGGCTTGCCATTTACACCGCCCGACAACAACGCAAAGAACTCGAAGCCAAACAGAAAACGTATCGTGAATTTCTGGCGCAGATGCGTCAGGAAATGACTCGCTCACACAATGTGCAGCGCATCTTCTTTCAACATAACTATCCCGACGCCGCCACTCTTCTTGAAATAGCTGCCCACAAAGAGACCAGCCGATTCGGTTCACGCTTATGGGAGCGCCGCCCCGCCGACAGCGACTTTGGCGCGTTGCGACTTGGCATCGGCAGCCGCCCCTCCACTGTCATTTACAAGTTTGAGCGCGGCGGTTCCAATCCGGTGGATGAAGACTTATTGACCAAAGATGCGCGCCAACTCGCTATTGATTCCACCATTCTCGCCAACGTCCCGATCACCATACCGTTGCGCCCCTTCGTCAAAGAAAAAAATGACGGCGACGAATCGCCAACCGACTCGCAACAACCTGCCGAACCCAAAGCGATCACCGCGCGACATTCTTTGGGCATCTTCGGCGCAAACCCCACCAACACCGCCGACTTCGCTCGCGCCACACTCGCTCACTTCACCGCATTCCACTCACCTATTGACTCTCGACTCTATGTGGTCGGCTTGCCCAAAGCCATGCCCGGTTGGGAATGGGCAGAGTGGCTGCCGCACTGCAACGTCCGCAGCGTGGTGGAAGAAACAGAACTCGCCCCCGGCAAACCCAAGCAATCTGATCAACTTTGCTTTTCTCCAGAGAAAGACAAAGTCTCCGAATTTTGGAAACGGATCAAGAAAGAGTTGGATGGGCGGCAAGTGCGTTTGCGCGAAACGAATGAGGACGAACAACAAAAAGGCGGGAGCGATGTCACGC
Organism: Chloroflexota bacterium; assembly: GCA_016215145.1. Taxonomy (GTDB): domain Bacteria; phylum Chloroflexota; class Anaerolineae; order Anaerolineales; family VGOW01; genus VGOW01. The sequence goes on along the minus strand of JACRLA010000069.1, from coordinate 3,578 downwards.
TGCCTTTTCTTCTCATCGTCGTTGATCTGTTAGGTGATATCCCTGACAACTCTCCTTTAAAGGATGTCGCTTCGGAAGCGGTGGTCGCCACCATTAACCAAAATGGTCCCGCGCTTGGCGCCGCCATTATTTTCCTCGCCACCGATCCATCAAGAATCCCCAGCGAGTGTGTGTCCATGATCGAAGTCGCTTCAATCGGCGGCAAGGTTGTCTTCCGTTACACCGAAGTTGGAGTCAACTCACCGCGCTACATTGGCGACGCCGACGTGATGAACGCCGCGGACGCGCGGCAAAAGTTCGCCGCGAAGATTCGGCGGCTCAATATCCGCCGCAGCTTCGGCAGCGATCTGCCGCACTCCGTCAATCTGCTCGAAATGCAATCGGTCATCGAGTCACGAAAAGTTGACACGGTGGACAAGTTGACGATCAAAGAAAACTGGGAGCGAAGCCTTCTGCCACAACATCAAGAATGGTTGAATGCGCCGATTGGTCTGGTTAGCATGAGAGAGATTCGGAATTTGGTCTTCTCCGCCAAAGAAGGGGGTGACGGCGTCCACGGCATGATCGCCGGCACCACCGGATCGGGCAAGTCAGAATTATTGCTGACGCTCATCGCCGGTTTAGCAATCAAATATGATCCGCGCCTCGTCAACTTTGTGCTGGTAGATTTTAAAGGCGGCGCGGCTTTCGAACCGTTCAAAAAACTTCCGCACTGCGTGGACATCTTAACCAACTTACAAGCGAATGCGGTGGAGCGGATGTTCACCGCGATCCAAGCCGTGATGGAAGAACGCGCCGCGTTGTTAGCCCGAAGTGGCGCAAAAGATTTGGTGGAGTATCGCAAAAAAGTTGTGCCGCGTCTCGCGCCGGACGATCCACTGCCGCGCACCTTCCCGCACTTGTTCATCATCGTGGATGAGTTCGCCGAGATGATCACTGCCAACCCGGAGTATCGTTCCAAGTTCGAGAGCGTCACGCGCTTGGGGCGCGCATTCGGAGTCACTTTAATTTTGGCGACGCAGCGCCCATCGGGATCGGTTTCGGATCAGATGCGCGCCAATATGAAATTCCGAATCTGCTTGCGCGTGGAAACGCCGGATGACAGCAAAGAATTGTTGGGGCAACCCGACGCGGCGTTCTTGCCCAACTTGGGCGGGCGCGGTTACATTCAAGTGGGCAATGATGTTTTGACCGCCACTCAAATTGCACGGGCGGGTGGTGATTATAGTGATGAGCGGACGGAAGTTTTGCGTGACGTGATCTGGCTCGACGACGAGTCACCCGCTGCTGATGCCGCCGATGCCAACCTCAACCAGCCTCTCTATTCGAGTCTCGAAGTTGCCGAAGCATTGGGTCTTAAACCCGGTGATAAACCGACCACGTTAGTAGATTGGATCGTCGGCGTCACAGCGCTCCGATCTAAACGCGACGGCGTGCCGAAGCAATCGAAGCCATGGCCCGATCCATTGCCGGAACGTTTATCCCTCAACGAACCCGTTGGCGCAGATTATCTGAACACAGATCGTTTAGTAGAGGCAAACAAAACCATTGTGATTAGTGAAGCAGTAGCGACGTGGCTCAATGCTGCTGAAGAGAAACCTCTATGGAAATCTGTTGACTGGAAATCGCCGCCGCCGTTGCGCGCCGATGTCGGCATCATTGACAACCCCTATCAAGCTGAACAACGTTTACTCACGATTGATCTCTCTACGGATCCGGTTGTTTTGTTTGGCGCCGCCGGGCGTGGCAAATCTACTTTCCTAAAAACGTTGTTGCTCTCTCTCGCCGCCGACCGCTCTCCTGCCGATCTGCATATCTATGCTTTTGATTTTGGTCGGGGCGTGCTGAAGGCTATCAAAGCATTGCCCCATCTCGGCGCATCCATTGACGCTTCGGAGACGGCGCGAGTGGATCAGTTGATGCGTATGTTACGCAATATCGTCAACGAGCGGCAAGAGCGTTTGGCAAAGTTTGCGTCGTTGGCTGACTACAACGCCAAGAACCCCGGCAACATTTTTCCTGAAGTTGTAGTTGTCATAGACAACTTTGCCGAATTCAAAGAAAGTTATGAGCATCTCATTCCGGAATTGATGGCGCTGATCCGCGATGGGCGAGCCTTCGGCATTTATTTTGTGATCACTGCCAGCAGCACCAACGACCTGACCGGCAAGCTCTAGAACTTATTCACGCAACGACTCACCGTCACATTGGCAGATCGAACTGCCTACAGTGAAATCGTTGGTTCGGGTGTGCCGAATTTTGACAACGTCCCGGGTCGTGGTTTAGTGGCTATCGCGGTAAAAGATAAACCCGTCCCGCTCGAATTCCAGATAGCCATGCCGGGGATCCCCGGTGAGCCTACCGATCTTGATCAACCCGATCCTTATCAAGACCTCGCTCAACGAATGGAACGGTTGTGGTTTGGCATGGGAGGCAAACGACCTTCGGCTGAATTGCCGCGCGCGCTCACGTTGTTGGATATGTTCTCACTCGTTGACGGCAAGCCTGTCAACGTGATCGGCGATCTGGATGTTGCCGCGAAGTGGAAGCGCAGCATGGCACCGGAGAATCAAGAGTGGCTGCGCGGCGCGATTGGTCTCATCAGCAGTAAAGAAGTGCGCGCACTCACCTTTCAAGCCCAAGCCGATGGCGTGCATGGCATGGTGGCTGGCACCACCGGCTCCGGCAAATCGGAATTACTGCAAACGCTGATCAGCGCCATGGCGATTCGCTATGACCCGCGTCTCGTTAACTTCGTATTAGTAGATTACAAAGGTGGACCCACCATTGAGCCGTTCCGTAAACTGCCTCATTGCGTGGACATGGCGACCAACTTGCAAGGTAACGCCGTGGAGCGCATCTTCATCGCCATCAACGCCGAAATGAAGCGGCGTTCGGAAATTCTGGCGAAGGCTGGCGTGTCCGACCTTGTGGAATATCGCAAGAAGGTCATCCCCGGACTCAAACCCGATTCGCCGTTGCCCAAAACATTCCCGCATCTCTTCATCATCGTAGATGAGTTCGCCGAGATGATCACGCAGAACCCGGACTATCGAGTCAAGTTCGAGAGCATCACTCGCTTGGGTCGTTCCTTCGGCGTCAGTTTGATTCTCGGCACGCAGCGTCCCTCCGGCGTGGTTTCAGATCAGATGCGCGCCAACATGAAATTCCGTATCTGCTTGCGCGTGGAAACGCCGGAAGATAGCAAAGAACTTTTAAAGCGCCCTGATGCCGCGCGTTTGCCGCAGATCGGCGGGCGCGGTTATGTGCAAGCCGGCACCGAACTTCTCACCGAAGTGCAAGCGGCGTGGTCGGGCGCGCCTTACGACGGCGCAACAATAAACGATCCCGGCTACCCGTTAGATGTTCTTTTGCGCGCATTGGAGAAGCAAGGCGATCCGCCGCGATCACTTTTGGGTTGGGTCGTCGGCGCGTTGGCGGCGGACGCGGAACGGTTGGGCGTTCCTAAGCAGATGAAACCATGGCCCGATCCGCTGCCCGAAACTTTGAGCCTCAACACGCCGATTGACGCCTCCTACATCGCGGAAGCTAAACACGCCAAAGAAGCCGTGATCAAT
>JACRLA010000289.1 GCA_016215145.1 Chloroflexota bacterium | reverse complement strand
CTTTTCCTTTTCAGTGGACAGTTAATTCTTCCATTGTCAACCTTATTACCCTCAATGAACCCCGAACAAGTGAATATAATCGGGTCGTGTCTCTTGCCGTTATACCACTAATCATATGGGTGTGTTTCAAATGAGTTGAAGGAAAGAACGTCCCGAAGGTTTTGTCGAGAAAATTTTGTCGTTTTAGCCAACCTTCGGGACGGTTTCAACTGAAATGAAACGCACCCTAATCATAGTGAGAGGAAATTGACCATGTCAAAAACAAAAATTATTATTGCTCTCCTGCTTTCGTCTGTGCTTGTCACAAGTCTGGTCGGCGCGGCGTTGGCGTTGGAGATTCGTGAGGGTGGGAATTCGAAAGTCGCCGCGAATGAAGTGATTGACGACGACGTGATCTTGTCTGGCGAGTCGGTGACGATGGACGGAACGATCAACGGCGATTTAATCGCTAGTGGTTTAACGGTGACGATCAATGGCACGGTGAATGGCAGCGTCATCCTTGCCGCGCAGTCGGCGACGATCACCGGCAAGATCAACGGCACGATCTACGGGGCTGCCACCTCGCTGGTGTTGGGCGCAAATGCTTCGGTGAAACGGAATCTGATCTACGCCGCCGCGTCCATCAAAACCGAAAAAGGCAGCACCGTTGGGCGCGATGCAATGCTGGCGAGTTATCAACTGCTGCACAACGGCGAGATCGGGCGTGATGTAAAAGCGGCGGCGGGCGCGGTGGAATTAAATGGAAAAGTGGGACGCGACGTGCAGGTGGATGTGGGCGAACCGAGTCCCGGCTTTGGGCAGACCGCGCCCTTTGCTTTTATACCGGGGATGCCGCCACTGGTTGACCCCGGCTTGCGAATCTCACCCGAAGCGAAGATCGGCGGCAAGCTGACTTACACCAGCGCGGCGGAACAGACTCAAACGATTCAATCCAAACCCGAAAGCGGCGTGGTGTATCAAACACCGATGCCCGATGAAGATGAAGTGAGGCGATCACCGCGCACGACGAATGTGAGTTTGGACTTTGGCACTTGGGTCTTGGGTCGTGTGCGTGAATTCATCACTTTGCTGATGATTGGGTTGTTGGCGTTATGGAAATTGCCAATCTTGATGAAAGATTTAACTGAGATGGCGGAAGATGAAATGTTGTCGTCGGCAGGGTGGGGTGTTGTAACCTGGCTCGGCGGGTTCATCGGCACAGCGTTGATCGCTATCTTATTGGTGCTCATCGGCGGGCTCACCTGGGTGATCACGCTCGGCGAATTAACCGGCACCGTGTTCAGTTTAGGATTCTCGGTATTGGGCGCGGCGTTTGCCGTCTTCTGGTTCTTGGTTTCGTACGGAAGCAAAGTGGTTGTGGCTTACTTTGGCGGCAAATGGATCACAGGAAAACTTTCGCCGACGTTACAAAATAATTATGCCTTGATGTCTATCGGCGTAGTGGTTTATGTGGCACTCGCGTCTATTCCGTTGTTCGGCTGGCTCGTCGGGGTCGCCGCCACGATCATCGGGTTGGGCGCGATGTGGTTGGTGGCGAAGGAATGGCGCGACGGCTCTCGCGCCGAGTCAACGGCGGTTTAAGTAAAAACTTCCGAAGTCTGCCAGACTTCGGAAGTTTTTTTATCTCACACCCTTCCACACCGCATCCAACGCTTGCAACGCGGTTAAATTGCGCCATTGCCACGCGGCATAGATCGGCTGATCAAAATACGACGCGCCCCACGTCAGATGAAAAGCATCTTCGCCCAAACCGAAATTGGGTAGATGCTCCACCGCCGCGCGATAATCCCACAACGGCACATCGTACTCACGCGCCAGTTTAATCACAATCGGATTGAATCGCCCTTCGTCTAAATCATCGGCTTTCGTGCTGAGGATCGGCACGACTCCGCGCGCGATCAAATAATCAATCACGTTCCGCATCCCGTATTCGTAATCTGCGCTCGTCAGCCACGCGCCATTGGTGCCGAGACTGACGAAGGCGATGCTCGGACGATGCAAGCGATACTCGCACTCGAGTGGATTCTCGCTCTTACATAAATTTGGGTCAGCCCACAATCGGCTGAACAGCGACGCCGTGTTGAAGCCCACTCGCGCTGTCATGCCCTCACGCGCAAACGAACCGCCAAAATAATTTATGGTCTCTTGCAGTTCCTTGTAGTCACCCAAACGATACTCGCCCGAATCGAAAGGCGCAAGAAAAAACGGCGTCACCGAATTGCAATCGCCAATTTTGGAAAAGGCGCGCGGGTTGTTTCCGATTTGCAAACCGGTTTGATAAATGTCACGCGCGCGAGAACTGATTGCGGGGAGGACGTTTTGGGTGGGGGGTTGCGGTCTCGGCGTGGTGGCGGCAACCCCTGTGTCACCTTTGATCGGCGCGTCGTTCAAATTCCCTTTCACCGATCCATACTCGATTCGCACCCACGCCTCTTTATCTGCGCCGATGAGTTCTAACTGCACCCACGTTGATCCCACGTTGCGGGCGATGATGGGATACGTTTCATCTTTGAAGATCGAATATGTGGCGGGCGCGTTGTCTTGCGGCGATATTAAAGTGAAAACGCTATGCACGATCAGTGTAAAGGTCGCGCGCGGCGCGGCGGCGACGCGTGATGAGGGGATGACGAGCGCGATGAGGAGCGTGATGAGGGTGAGGCGTAGTTGTGTCACATGATGATTCTACAACAGTAAAAAAAGAAACCCGCTTTCTCCAAGAAAGCGGGTTTCTCAAAGTCACGGCTGCAACGCTTCTCTCCACACTTTATCCAACGCTTGCAGCGCAGTTAAGTTTCGGAGCGTGTAGCCGTATAGGATATTTTTTTGTGTGAAGAAAGCTGTTTGCAAAGTGGGGGGCAGCGAAGGGTGAACGCCGTCGGCGGCTAACCCGTCGTTGGGCAAAGTTTTCATCGCCGAATAATAATCCAGCAGAGGCACGTCGTATTCGCGCGCGAGTTTGATCGCAATGACGTTGTACTGCTCGGCGCGGTTGACTCCCCATGCCGCTTTGATCGGCGGGACGGTGCTGACGATGGGGACGACGCCATTTTGAATCGAAGTCTCGATGATCAGCCGCATGTATTTTTCGTAGGTGGCGAGCGATGACAGGCGCACGTCATTCGTGCCGAACATGATGATCGCCGCCGACGGTTTGACGATTCGATATTCGCAAGCGAGCGGCGTTTCATCTTTGTTGCACGGCGCTGTCGGATATTTCGGAATCGTCATCGCCATCCACGATGCCCAACCGGCGCGCGCGGCGAGTGAGGTGTTGGCAAACGAATTGGCATCGCGCGCTTTTGTCTTGGAGAAATAATCAATCACGCTTTGCAGAGTGCTGTACTGATCGAGATTATATTTTCTGTTACCGATTGGCACCAAGAACGGCGAGTCGGGCGCGTACGTTCCCGAAGTGATGCTGTCGCCGACTTTTGAAAACACGTCGGCGCGGTTGCCCAGTTGTTGCCCGCGCAAAAAAATCTGGCGCGCGTTTTGGCTCACGCCACTCACCACCGTAAACTCTTTTGGCGGCGCGCTAACATTGGTGATGACCGGCGCGGGCGCAGGCGATGGCGTGGCAGTGGGTATCACAATTTGTGTTTGAGTAGAGACGGGGATCGTGTTGAGTGAAATTTGAGTCGTGACCCAAGTGCGCCCGACCCAGCCGCGTTGGTTGCTGGGCGTGATGACTTCAAGCCAACCGTTGTCATTCGTGCGCCCGATGATTCGCAGTTGCGTATTTGGCGCAAGTACGGTGATAATTGTCCCCGCCTCACTTGGCGCGGCGCGCAAACGCAAACCGGCAACCGCGCTTGATACGGTGGCGTTGAATCCTTGTTGTGCTTCGACAGGTTGAATAGCGACGAGCGCGAAGGTGAAAATAATAATGACTCGAAGAAGTTTGATCATGTAAGATGATTGTAGTTCAAAAAAATTTTGAGGCAACCTTGCCAAAACACCGAGTGTCTTCAAGACACTCGGTGTTTGAAGCCATAGGAGATGTAATGCGAAAACTTTTTTTACTGATCGTGATAATGATATTGATCGTCGGCTGCGCCACACCGCAACCCACGCTGAGGCCGACTCTGCCGCCCCCACCGACGAACACGGTTGCCCCTTCACCTCTGCCTCCCACGCCCACGTCCGCGCCCCCGACCTCAACGCCGACTCTTGTTCCCACAATCGCGCCGAGTTCTACATCCGCACCGACTCAAGTTGCAACGAGTGTGCCAGTTATTGATTTTGTCTCAACCAAATCGTCGGTATGGGATTTGACTCAAAGCCCGGACGTAATGAGCGGCACTTGCACGCGCGGCGCGATCCTGCCGCCGTACGGTCTCACCGAACTGCGAATGTGTATAGCTATTCGGGTCCATCGCCAGTGAACGACGGCGCGGTGACGTTGAACTTAACTTTCACCAATGCCAACACGGTGCAAATGACTCGCGTCTTCGTTCCGAAGAACGATCCGAACTGCACGCATAGCTATGTATATGTGGGGAAGTTGATGTGGGTTAACCCGTGATGCGTAATGCGTGAGGAGTGATGCGTGATGCGTATTTCGTATTGCGTATTGCGTATTCCGTTGTTACTCAACACGCGATATGCGATATGCCAAACGCCATCCGCTATCCGCCATTCTGCAGCGCCAGATAATCTTTTCCGTGCAATCTGTCGTTAATGCGCCCGACGATCTGATCGAGATGCGCGTCGTGTTGAACGTAATCTAAGTTGTCGGTTTCAACGGTGAGGACGGGGCACAAGGCGAAGCGCGAGACCCAATCATCATAAAGTTCATTGAGCGAGGCAAGATACTCGGCAGAGATGGTGCGTTCATACTCGCGCCCGCGTTGCGCGATGCGCCGCAGTAGAGTCGGTACCGAGGCTTTGAGGTAAACAACGAGATGAGGCGGGGTGAGCAGTTGCGAGAGGATGGTGTAGAGATCGTAATACGTCTGCCAATCGCGCGCGCTCATGTTTCCTTGGCGATACAAATTGCGCGCGAACACTTCGGCGTCTTCGTACACACTTCGATCTTGCAACACTGAATCATCGCGTTGTAATAGTTCGTAATGCTGTTGCAAACGGCGCGAGAGGAAGAACGCTTGCGAGTGAAAGCTCCAACGACTCATGTCTTTGTAAAAATCGGCGAGATAAGGGTTCTCCTCCACTGCTTCATAGAACGGACACCACCCCAACTTTTGAGTCATCAACCTCGTGAGCGTAGATTTTCCAACGCCGATGTTGCCCGCAATAGCTACGAAGTATTTGGTCACATCACCTCATCACATTCGCCAGCGTCCTACACGCCGGACACGATCCATCAGGTCGTATCATCCCGAACCCGGCTTGAGGATCATCCGTCCACGTTGTGAAATCTACATTGAAGACAATCATCATCCGCACCTTGCCCTGCTCGCGCGAGAGCTGCGCCGCTTCCGCCAAAAATCGCGCGTGTTCGGCAACGGTTAAGTTGTAAGGCGGTCTCCACAAAAATCCACCCGGCACAGAGCCCCACTCTTGTCCGGAGAGATACCCCAACTCGGTGAAGCACAACGGACGTCTGCCGCCAATCGCCGCCCAATACACATCCACCATCGTTTGATAGTAGCGCGTGTAATGGTTCGGGTTGCCGCGTGGGTCGCCGCTTGTTAAGGTCGGCGACACAATGCCCTCGTTGTAGTGAATGCCCACGCAGTCGGCATAATTCAACGCGCCCGCCGCCACCATTCCTTCAAGGTAAGGTTGATCATCACACCCCTCACCGCGACATCCACCAAAATATCCGGTGGGTGAGGGCGCACCGCTGATCACCATCGTGCCGGGGTTCTTCGCCTTGATCGCCGCGTAGGCTTGTTGCAACATCGGCACGTACGCCTGCGGGCTGATCTTCCCCGCTTGCCATTCACGATCCAAATTCATTTCGTTCCACACCTCAATCGCATCTGCGCCCAACGCCGCAAGGTCGCCTACAAATGATGCGTACGATGGAAATCGATCTGGCGTGGTGAGATCGGGCGCGCCGCGCACGCTCAACAAAATTTTAAATCCACGCGCGTGCGCCTCGTTGATCATCTCGCCGGCCGACCCGCGCGGGCTGTCGCCGGGGTTCCACGATACCTGCCGCTTGACCCACGTCATGCCGGCATCCTTCATTAATTGTGGACGGGAGAATGAGGCGACCTGCCCGCCCAACTCGAATCCACCAAACGATCCAGTGGACGGCGCGCGGATCACAGGTGACGCCGCCACGGGAGTGGAGGCGGCTGGCGCAGGGGCGGCTGTGGTCGTCGTCGCAAAAATTTTCACCGGCTGCATATAAAAATAATTCGTCACGCCTGTCGTCGAGAACACGGTTTGGGAAAGATCATTAAAAGTGTAGCTTCCGTTAGATGCCGAGTCTTTAAAATTTCGACCTTCCACAGTGTGCGAACCACCCGCCACAATCACATCGGCGGCGTTCGCTTGTGAGGCGGCAAGCGCACCGTCCACATAAATATCTGCCGTCAGAGTCGCCGGTAGCAGGACAATTCTCAACGTGCCTTTGAGAAACGTCTTCGCCGGAAAGAATCGCACGTTCCAAATCCAACCGGCATTCGTGGTTTGAAATACTGCCTGATCGGGATAACCATACAGATCGCCGAAGCCCGCGCCGTTTGGCTCCTTGATATTTTTTGCGGCGAGCAAATGCGGCACGCCGGGAGCACCGCTCAGGCGCGCGCTGTTCACGCCCGAGGCTACCAGCACGTTGTCAAAATAAAAATCGCCAATCAAAC
>JACRLA010000288.1 GCA_016215145.1 Chloroflexota bacterium | reverse complement strand
CTGATGGCGCCGAGCAAAACGTTTAACGTGGCGGGGTTGGGATGCAGCTATGCGGTGATTCAAAATGAAGAGCTGCGCCGCAAGTTCAAGGCGGCAGCCGAGGGCGTTGTGCCGTTGATTAACGTATTCGGTCTCACGGCGGCAATGGCGGCTTATCAACATGGCGACGGGTGGTTGTCGCAAGCGCTCACCTATCTCAAAACGAATCGTGACACTCTTGTGAAATATGTAAACCAGAATCTTCCGCAGATTCGTTTGACGAACCCTGAGGCGACGTATTTGGCGTGGCTGGATTGTCGTGAGGTAGGCATCGAGGGCAACCCGCAAAAATTCTTTTTAGAAAAAGCGCGCGTCGCCTTCAGCGACGGCGCGACATTTGGCAAAGGTGGCGAGGGGTTTGTGCGTCTGAATTTCGGATGCACGAGGGCGACGCTGTTAGAGGCGTTAGAGAGGGTGAAGGGGGTGTTGGGGGGTTAGGTGGTTGGGTGGTTGGGTGGTTAGGTGGTTAGAGATTGGAGATTAGAGATTGGAAGTTGGGATTTTGGGATTTTGGATTTTTGGAATTTGGAATTTGGAATTTGGAATTTTTGTTTTTTGTTTTTTGTTTGAGGTATATAATTACATCGCTTAAAATTTTGAACAGGAAAATGTTATGTCTGAAAATTCTACAAATGGTCACTTGGTTCATGTGGACAACGTGATCAAAAACTTTCAAGGACCCGCCGGGACGATCCACGTTCTTAAGAGCGTCAACCTGCATGTGCGCGAAGGCGAGTTCGTCGGCGTGCGCGGGCCCAGCGGTTCGGGCAAGTCTACGTTGATCAATATGATCACCGGCATTGATCGCCCGACAGGCGGCAGTGTGAATGTTGCCGGTCACAAATTGGAGAAGATGAGCGAGAACGAACTCGCCCGCTTCCGCGGCAAACACATCGGCGTCATCTTCCAGTTCTTCCAACTGCTGCCGACTCTGACCACCGTCGAGAACGTCATGCTGCCGATGGACTTCTGCCGCATGTGGAAGCCGAGCGAACGACCGGAACGGGCGATGGCGCTTTTGGATCAAGTAGGCTTGGCGGATCAAGCGCACAAGTTGCCCAACACATTATCGGGCGGGCAACAACAACGCGCGGCGATTGCGCGAGCGTTGGCAAACGATCCGCCATTGCTCGTCGGCGACGAACCCACCGGCAACCTCGACAGCAAAACCGCCGACACCGTCTTCACTTTGTTTAACGATCTGGTCTCCAAAGGAAAAACATTTCTCATGGTGACGCACGACAAAGAATTGGCGGGGCGCATCCCGCGCATCATCGAAGTCTACGACGGCATTTTGTACGAAGACGGCAAAGCCACCACCGAACAAAAACAATAGACTATGAACGTCGCATTCCGCAAAGTATGGCGCGATCTTTGGAACAACAAAGGTCGCACCTTACTTGTTGTCTTAAGCATCGGCGTCGGCGTGTTAGCAGTTGGCATGATCACCGCCAGCAACGTCCTCATCGCCCGCCAGATGACGGTCTCACAAGAAGCGAGCCAACCATCGAACATCATCTTGAGTCTTGGCGGCACTATTGACGAAGACACGGTGCATAGCATCGCCCGTTTGCCCGGCATTGTTCATGCCGAAGGCGTGGTGAACAGCGGCATTCGTTGGAAGCCGACGCTCGAGGCAGAATGGAAAGACGCCGGACTGATCGCCCGCGCCGATTACAACGCGCAGATATTTGATCTCATCACGCTGCGTGAGGGCGCGTGGTCGTCGTCCACCAACAACACCGTCGCCGTCGAGTTCAACCACATCACGCCCTACAACGTCCCGCCCATCGGCGGCACGATCTATTTTGAAGTGAACAAAAAACCGAAGGCGATCAGAATCGGCGGCATCGTGCGCGACCCGGGGCAGTTCCCCCCGCCCTTCACCGACCAGCCAATGTTTTACGCTGACCGCGACACGTTGCGCTTGCTCGACAGAGTTTACAACTTCAATCAACTACGCCTCAACATTCCGGACTACACCAAGAAGAACGCCGACGACACCGCCGACGTGATCGAAGATCGTTTAAAGAAAATGGGAGTGGGCGTGGGCTTTGTGCAAACGCAAGCGCCCGACCGTCACATCTTGCAAGACATGTTCGACGGCGTGGGTTTGATTCTTTCGGTGATGGCGATCCTGTCACTCGGTCTCAGCACCATCTTGGTCATCAACACCATCAACGCCGTCATCGCTCAACAGATTCCGCAGATCGGGATTATGAAGATCGTCGGTGGATTAAATGATCAGATCGCTCAACTGTATCTCGCCGGTGTTGCCGTCTACGGCACCTTGAGCCTCATCGTTGCGGTTCCCATCGGCGCGCTCGGCGGCTACTATCTTTCATCGTGGATGTTGAACTTTATCAACGTCCCGACCTCATCCTTTGAAATTCTCTCCACCTCATTGCTCTACCAAACCGGCGCGGGGTTGATCACGCCGTTGCTCGCCGCGCTGTATCCGATCATTCAAGGCGTGAGCATCTCGGTGCGGCAAGCGATCAGCGCCTACGGAGTCGGCACGGGTCGTTATGGTGGCGGCATCGTAGATCGATTGTTGGGGAATCTGCGTGGGCTGCCGCGCATGGCGATCCTATCTCTACGAAATACGTTTCGCCGTATGGGGCGTGTGACCTTAACCGAACTGACGCTGATCATGGCGGGCGCGTTGTTTATGATGGTCTCCAGCACCAACTACTCTTTCAGCACAACCATTGCCGACATCTGGAAAGGTTTCGGCTTTGACGTGTTGATCGGGTTCCGCGACTATCAACGCACTGACGAAGTCGTGCCGATGATCGAATCGCGCCCGAACATTGAACGGGCTGAGATGTGCATCTGGGCGACTGGCAAAGTGAACGTGGCGGGCGCAACGGGACCCGGCACCAAGTATGAAATTTTTTTGCGCGGCATCCCGCAAGATACCGTATTATTAAAACCCAACCTCACTGCCGGACGCGGCTTTGAACTTGGCGACACGCACGCGATGTTGTTGAACCAAAAACTGGCGGGCAAGATGGGCGTAGGACTCGGCGACAAAATTGTTTTGGAAGTGGGCGAGAGCGGCAAATCTACTTGGACGATTGTCGGCTTGATCTTCGACATCACCGGACGCGACCAGAACACCGGCTACTTTGATCGTGACACCTTGAGCGCAGACTTGGGTCAAAGTGGCAGAGCCACCGTCGCCGAGATCAAAACAAAAATTTCAACATCCGAAGCGCAAGCAACCGTGGAAAAAGATTTGCGCGATTATTTCAAAGAAAAAGGCGTCTCGCTCAGCTTCACTACCAACTCCAGCAAAGACCGCGAGATGTCTGAAGCGCAATTTGGAATCTTGGTCACCTTGTTGTTGATCATGACATTCCTCATCGCCATCGTCGGCAGTTTT
>JACRLA010000287.1 GCA_016215145.1 Chloroflexota bacterium | reverse complement strand
CCATCGGGGGAGATGTGCGTGGCGAGGAGGATGCGGTTGGCGGAGGAGATTAGTTAGTGAGAGGTGGTCATCCAAAGTGTAATTGGTTATTGGTAATTAGTAATTAACTAGATCACAATTACTAATTACTATTTACTGACTACTTTTTACTTTCTTTCAACCCATCCAATATATGCGAAATCTTCTCAGCATGATCGGGCGCGTGATCCCAATGGAAGACGAGTTCCGGCGCGTGACGCAATTGCACGCGCGCCGCTATCTCGCGGCGGATAAATTCCTTCGCGCCCTCAAACGCTTTCAACACATCGTCCTCGGCGCTGTTGCCGTCGGGGCGGCAGACCCAGATGTTGGCGTAGGCTAATTCACGATCCACGTTCACGTCGGTTATGGTCACAAGTTTAAGTCGCGGGTCAGACAGTTCGCGCAAAAGTAAATCGCTCATCTCGGCGCGAATACGATCCGCCACACGTTTTTGACGGACTTGGTTTGCCATTACTCTACTTCTTTCCGTTGCTTGACATAAAACTCAATAAGATCGCCCGTGCGGAATGATTCGAATCCATCCACACCAATGCCGCACTCAAACCCTTGCTTCACTTCGCGCACATCATCTTTCACATGTTTGAGCGAACTGAGTTTGCCTTCAAACAATTTTTGACCGCCACGCATTACTCTCACTGTCGCGTTGCGTTTCAACTCGCCATCACGCACGTACGCTCCGGCAATGTTGCCGATCTTCGGAATGCGAATCACTAATCGCACTTCGGCTTTGCCGATCAGCACCTCTTCGTATTCCGGTTCGAGCATACCCTTGAGCGCTTTTTCAACGTCTTCGGTCAAGCGATAGATCACGTCGTAGAGTCGAATGGATACGCCGTTCTTCTCGGCAAGACGGGTCGCCGCCGCGTCGGCTTGCACCGCAAAGCCAACGATGATCGCTTTGGACGCCGTCGCCAGCATTACGTCGTTCTCGGTGATGTTGCCAATTTCGCCATAGAGGATATTCACTTTAATATCGTCGGTGCTTAATTTTTTCAGTGAGTTCGTCAGCGGTTCGAGCGAGCCTTGCACGTCGGCTTTGATCACCAGTGCCAGCTCTTTCATCTCGCCCGCTTTAAATTTCTCAAAGACTTGTTCCAGCGTCATGGCTTGCGCCGGTTTCGCTTCGGCTTCTTTCGTTGCCAACTTGCGCTCGGCAACAAGTGTGCGCGCTTCACGATCCGATTCCACCACGCGGAAGATGTCACCCGCCACCGGAACATCTGAAAGACCTAAGACCGAAACCGGTGTTGAAGGCGGCGCTTCTTCTACCACGCCACCATGATCGTTGAACATGCGGCGGATGCGACCACTCACCATCCCGGCGATGATCACATCGCCCGTGTGCAGCGTGCCGTTCTGCACTAGCAAAGTCGCCATCACGCCTTTCGCTTTTTCGAGCTGTGCTTCTACTACCGTGCCTGCCGCCGCTGTTTTAGGATTCGCTTTCATCTTGAGATCATCGGCAGTCAGCAGGATCGCTTCGAGCAGATCGTCAATACCCTCTTTCTTCTTCGCCGAGACCGGCACCACCATTGTGTCGCCGCCCCATTCATCCGGCGTCAGTTGAATGTCAGTTAATTGTTGCTTGACTCGATCCGGACTGGCGTTGGCTTTATCAATTTTATTCAGCGCAACGATGATCGGAACGCGCGCCGCTTTGGCGTGCGCCGCCGCCTCGCGCGTTTGCGGCATCACACCGTCGTCAGCCGCCACGACCAAGACGGCAATATCGGTTGCCTGCGCGCCGCGCGCGCGCATCGCCGTAAACGCCTCGTGTCCCGGCGTATCCAAAAATGTGATCGAGCGTTGGTTGCGGATGATCTGATACGCGCCGATGTGCTGGGTGATGCCGCCGGCTTCCCCTGCGGCAACATCCGTATGGCGTATCGCGTCGAGCAGAGAGGTCTTGCCGTGATCGACGTGACCGAGGATGGTCACCACCGGAGGGCGGAGAATTAAATCCTCTTCCGATTCGTGTTCGATCAGTTTGCGCCACTCGGCGGTGCTGACTTTCTCTTCTTCTTTTTCTTCTTCTATAACCGCTATGGGCTGAGCATCGTAGCCCATTTCGCTGATCACAATCGCGGCTGCATCGTAATCAATCTGTTGGTTAATCGTCGCCATCACGCCGTTCGACATCAAGCCTTTGATGATGTCTATGGGGCTGGCTTTCAAAAGGTCGGCAAGCTGTCTCACTGTGACCGCTGCCGGGAGTTCAATCACTTTGCGCCCATTGTCACTCATAATGCGCCTCCCGAAAATCAGAATTCTGATCGAGGCGCGAGCAAGGTTAACTGCGGCGCAAAGCGTCTCAGTTCATTGCACTCGTGCCTCGAGATAAAAGCAGTTCATGAATTTAATCCGGCAATTTTTCGCCGTCGGCGCGGAGCTGCTCGCGCTGTTCTGCTGTCAACGTTGTCTTCAAAGCCTGGTCTAACACGTTGCCTTTCAATGCGCTTTCCCAACAACTTTTTTTCTTGTGCAAGTACGCGCCGCGTCCGGCTTTCTTGCCGGTGGCGTCAACTTCCACGCCGTCCGCCGTCCGCACCAATCGAATCAACTCGCGTTTGCCTTGTGTCTCGCGGCAAGCGATGCACGTCCGTTGTGGCGCGCGCTTTTTGTTGGGGCTGTTCATTTCACTCTGGAATGTCTTCGGTCCAATCTTTACTGCGTCCGGGCTTGCGCTTAATCTTGGCAACAAACATGCCCAAGTCTTCATCGAAGACCACTTCGCGCTTCGTGCCGACTTTACCCTTCTTCTTAACTTTCTTCTTGTCGCCCTTGCCCCCGTCTTCGTCCTCATCTTCTTCGCCGATTAATTCTTCGAAGGATTGCTCGACCTCTTCACCGTTTTCATCGAGGACGACTGCCGGCTTAACCCCGTCCGCTGACGCCGCCTCGGCGGCAACAACTTCGGAACCCGGTTCAACGTCCAGTTTTTCAGTGGCGGCAGCCGCAACCGGAACCGGTTTCACTTCAACCGCCGGTTCGGGCAGTTTGATTCCATCCAGTGCCGCTTTCAATTCATCCAACAACTTCGGACCAAATCCTTCGAGACCCAGAATGCGATCTTCATCAATCGCCAACTGCTCCATCACCCGACCCACGTTGTCGTACTCGCCCTCTTGCAACAACTTGCTAATTTTTTCGGGCAGACCGGCGTCTTGTAATTTAATTTTGTGTGCTTCGGGATTGATCGTCGCTTTGATCGCCGCAACTTTTTGCGCTTTCTCGGCGCGCACCGCTTGCTTGCCTTGCGACTGCAATTTTTCGTAGGTGTCTACCAGTTTGCCAAGCGCGGTGTACTCTTCGGGCGTCACCACTTTGCCTTCGGCTTTCTTGGCGATGATGCCTTCGGCTTGTTCGAGTTGTGCGCCGATCTTCGAGGCGAGTTCGGGCGCGGCTTTGGCTTTGTTCACAATATCGCCCGCCGCTTCGATGACGCTCTTGATGTCAATGCGCCAACTGGTGAGCTTGGCGGCGAGGCGCGCGTTTTGTCCTTCGCGCCCAATCGCCAGTGACAGTTGATCATCGGGGACGATGACGGTGGCGGTGCGCCCGCTGATCGGATCGTCGTCGAGGTACACACCGGCAACGCGCGCCGGGCTCAACGACTTGGCGATGAAGGCGTTGGGGTCAACGTTCCACTCGATCACGTCAATTTTTTCGTCGTTCAATTCTTTGACGATGGATTGAATACGCACGCCGCGCATGCCCACGCACGCGCCTACGGGGTCAACGCCTTCTTGCAGCGCAGCCACCGCCACTTTGGAGCGATGACCGGGTTCGCGGGCGATGGATTTAATTTCGACGAGACCGTTATAAATTTCCGGCACTTCGTTTTCGAGCAAACGGCGCAGCATGTTCTTGTGCGTGCGCGAGACAACAATTTGTGGACCGCGCGGAGACTTGCGAACTTCTAAAACGTAAGCGCGCACTTTGTCGTGCGGGCGATACCGCTCACCCGGCACTTGTTGGTTGCGCGGCATTACCGCTTCGGCGCGACCCAAACCAATCGTCACCGATTGCGGGCTGACGCTCTGCACCGTGCCGTGAATGATGTCGCCTTCGCGGCTGGCATATTCTTGATATTGACTCTCACGCTCCGACTCGCGCAAGCGTTGCAGAATTACCTGCTTGGCAGTTTGCGCCGCAATGCGCCCAAAATTTTTGGGCGGCGTGGATTCGACGGTGATCATATCGCCGAGTTTAATTTCGGGATCCACTTTGCGCGCCTCTTCCAATATCACTTCCGTGCGGTGATCCACGACATCTTCCACGACTTCCTTCTCGGCGTAAATCTTGAAGGACTCCGTGCCGATGTCTACTTTAGCGACGACGTGCTGCGCCGTCGAAGCACTCATTTCGCGGCGATAGGCTGAGACCAATGCCGTCTCCAGCGCTTCGATGATCACTTCGCGTTTAAGTTTATTGTGTTCGGCGATTTCGTTAAAGGCGAGGGTAAACTCACTTTTCATGTTTGTCTTACGATGCTCCAAAAATAAAACGATATGTGGGACGATTTGATCGGCTGTCCGTTTTGCCTAGAAATGCAGAGAAGTGGGGGCAACCCACTTCTCGATGTCTTACGGTATCGAATACTGACATCATTATATGCACACCGTTGAGGCATGTCAAGTTTTTATCTAGTGGTTCACCCTCCCGAAGGTTCTAAAACCTTCGGGAGGATCTTTTCGAGCGGCACGATCTCTTTCGCCTCACTGTTACGCCGCTTCACTTCTGCGCCGCCCGCCTTTAAACTTTTGTCGCTCACCGTGATCCGAATCGGCAAGCCGATTAGATCAGCGTCGGCAAATTTCACACCCGCCGACTCATCACGATCATCGTACAACACATTGGGCAACTTTTCGTATAACGCTTCCGCCGCCGTTCTTGCTTCTTCTGTTTTGCCTAATCGGATCAAATGCACATCGTACGGCGCAACCGATTCGGGAAAAATGATTCCGCGATCATCGTGATGCGTCTCTATGATTGAAACGAGCAGCGATTCAAGATCGATCTCGCACGATGACACAATGATCTCTTGCGGCTTGCCCTGTGCGTCAAGATAGGTGGACGCCGCCTTTGCTGTGCGACGTGGTGCGTAGCCCGCCACTTTGATTCCGTTAACCACGCGCAAGTAACTGTTGTGGCACACCCCGCATCTTAATCCGTCAATGGGCGATGCAATGTCTGCCACGAGCGTTGCTTTAAAATCTCGCGGGTAATTTACATTGATGAAATGGTAGCCGTGTTCGTTTGCGCCCGCCGCAAAATTTCTGCCGGTGTGGATGGAGGAGTCGGCGAGGACGATGACTTGGTTGTTGGACGCTTCGCGTGGGGATTGGAGATTGGAGATTACGTTAAGTTCGCGAGGGGAAGCGTAGCCCGGCACAGCGCCGACGGCTTTGATCTCGTTTTCTGTTGCGGGGCGCAAAGTTCCGCCGCCTAATACGTTTAATATTTTTCTCTCACTTACTTCAAGGTCGCCGCGCACGACGACGAAGACAAATCCGAAGGGTCTACCAGACCCTTCGGATTTTTGGTAGACATACATCACTGCCTTCAACGTTTGGCATTTGCCGATGTCGAGAAACTCGGCGAGTGAGGCGATGGTGTTGCAATTGGGCGTGCCAACTTTTTCTAACTTCAGAATTTCTTCTTCACAACCGCAATCTTCGATCACAAACTTCGCCGCGTCTTTGGTGGCGGCGTAACCGCACGAGTCGCAGCGCACGAAGTTGTAAGAGCCTTTTGCATGGGGCAAGGCGAAGGCTTTGGCGTTGTCGCCGTCGTCAATTGTGGTGAGGTTGAGATCACATTCTTTGAGGATGCGAGCTAAAGATGATTCGAATGGTTGATGCGCGGAGTCGGCGGCGAGTGAGTAAAGATTAATGCGTGTCTGATCGTTTTGGTAAAGAACTTTCGGCAGATCACGATACGAGTTAATTTCGTTGGATAAGATTCCATCTTGTCCAATAAACTCTTGCCCATCCATTGCACTGCAAACTAACTGCCGCGCGCGATGCAGCGCACGCGCACCGAGCGGCAGGTAGGCAAACGTTCCCGCAGCCGTTGACCGCATCACTGCGGCGCGGATCATTAATTGATGAGAGACGAGTTGAACATCAGACGGAGTCTCGCGGAGGGTTTTTCCGTAGAGTTGGGTGAGGCGCATTGCGTGATGCGTGAAAAGTGATGCGTGATTCAACTTCACGAATCACGCATCACTCGTCACGAATTAAAGATTTGCGAAGAAGTGAATGTAGGCTTCAATGCCCTTGAAGAACGTGGGGATGTGCTGCTTTTCGTTGGGCGCGTGAAGGTTGTCGTCGGGCAAACCGAAACCCATGATGACCGAATCGATTCCCAAGATGCGTTGAATGTCGCT
>JACRLA010000285.1 GCA_016215145.1 Chloroflexota bacterium | reverse complement strand
TTTAACCGAAGACAACACGGTGAATCAAAAACTGGCGTTACGCATCTTGCAGCGCATGGGCTATCGCGCCGATGTTGCCGCCAATGGATTAGAAGCGCTCGCCGCGCTGCGCCGCCAACGTTACGATGTGATCTTGATGGACGTGCAAATGCCGGAGATGGATGGTCTCGAAGCGACGCGGCAGATTCGTTCAACCTTCACGCCCGATCAACAGCCGCACATCATCGCCATGACGGCTAACGCCATGCAAGGAGATCGTGAAGTGTGTCTTGAAGCGGGGATGAATGATTACGTGAGCAAACCGATTCAAATTAAAGAGCTGCAGGCGGCGCTGGAGAGCGTTAAAATTTAAAATCCCAAATCCCAAAATCCCAAAGACTTTATTCATTGTTCATTGTCTCATTGCTCATTCGTGGTGTAATACGCCTCACCCACGCACGCCTTACACAAAAATTTTTCTCCGGAGCGCACTTCGCGCTCGTTCATAATCTCTTCGCCGCACAACTCGCAGTGAACTCGTTTGCCCGCCGCGCTGATAATTTTCTCCAGCGGAATTTTCAACGTCACCTCTTGAACCGATAACAACATCTCATCCGCGATTCGTTGATAACCGATCAACTGCGCCTGCCACTGATCTTTTGCTTCGGGGGCGTAATTAAGCGAGAGATGACGCGCCTCAAGAATCGGGGTGATGCGGACGGCGCGCGCGGAAACCGTATCCACAAATGTCGCCGCCATCTTGCCGTAATCTTCTATTCGCATGGTTCGCCGCCCGACCCAGCAATTGGTCGCCACCGCCACGCCATCCGCGCCGCAGCCATCGGTCTCCATAATCGTCAGCAACCGTTTATCACTTTGCGGCAGCTCGAGACTCAGTACTTGACCCGCTAACATCCCCATACGCACGCCCAACACTTGGCGCGGGCAGAGATGATGATGCAGGGCGGCGCATTGAGCAAGAAGTTGATCGAGAGCTAGGGGCATTCATTTTTATCACGAATGACTCGAATGAACGAATGTCACGAATTTATTTAAATCCCATTCGTGGTATTCGCCTATTCGTGGCATTCGCGATTAAGATGTGAGTCGCTCTGTTGCCGAAACGATTTGATCGACATGCACTTGTAACTTACCCTCTGCTCCCACACTGACCCGAATAAAATTCAATCCGCGCGTAGCGGGTCCGTTAACCACATCACCATTCTGCAAAAAGCGTGAACCATGGCACGGGCAGAGATAATCGCCTTCGCGCCGCTCGACGGCGCAACCGAGATGCGGGCAGAGGGTTGAGATCGCATACAGCCCTTTCTCATCCCGAAACATCCACGCCCGCGCCGACGCAATGTGAGTCGCCGAATGGATTGAATACGTTGAAGGTTTATCGAGCGTGAAAGTTTTTTGCGCCGACGACGTTTCAGTTTGATAACCGAGATATTTGATCAAGCCGCCTAGAGTGAGCAAGCCCGATGCGCTGAAACTGATTTGCAAGAATGAACGGCGAGAGAGATTCATAGAGATTGGAGATTAGAGATTGGGCAAGACCTGTCAGGTGTGTGATGACTTCAAAGTAAATCACAACGTCAATTAAAACACGAATGACACGAATAAGAAGAATCTCGTGTCATTTGTAACTGCTTAGCCGATCCGTCATTGCGAGCGCACTTTGCGAAGCAATCTCGGTGGCGCTATGAGATTGCTTCTCGAAGACTCGCAATGACGCTGAGCATCTAAACAAAAAGCGCGCAGATTCGAGTTAACGAATCTGCGCGCAATCTCCAATCTCTAATCCCCAATCTCCAACCTTACGGCAATCGGCTAAACCACAACAACGATAAAATGCCCGCAATAAGCGTCATCGCTCCGGCGACGGCAGTAAACATGAAGGTCACTTCCGTCTTTTCCGGTTTGAAGACGATCTCCGTTCCCAACGTTTCGTAAATTGCTTTCAAATCGGTTTCGTTCTGCGCGTTGTAATACTCGGCGTCGGTTTTTTCGGCAATGGCTTTCAGAGTCGCTTCGTCGAGGCGTGAGCGAATCGAGCGACCGCCAAAATTGAGAACCACGCCATCGGCGCTGCCCACGCCCACCGTGTAGATTCTTACTCCGCGTTTCACTGCGAGATCAACCACATCCAGCGGCGCGGGTCCGGTGTTGCTCTGCCCATCGCTCATCAAAACCACAATCGCCGGCACGTATTGCCCGCGCGGCACGGCGGTCACTCGGGGTGTGGGCGTGGGTCCGCCTAAGCGGGTGGGCGGCGTAGCAGTGAAACGACCAAATGCCGGACCATCGGCGGTTTGCGGTAATGGATTTTCAAAGATCGCATCGAGCGATACCAGTATGCCACTGCCAATCGCCGTGGCGCGTTGAGGCTGCAAACGATCAATCGCCGCCAAGATCGCATCGCGGTCCGTTGTCGGTGGCTGCACAATAGTGGCGCTGCCACTAAAGGAGACCACGCCGATACGCACCGTGTCCGGTTGCTTGGAGACAAAGATGCGCGCCGCTTCCTTCGCCGCTTCAATGCGATTCGGTTTGAGATCATCGGCGCGCATACTACCCGAAACATCTATCGTAAGAATGACCGTTCCCTGCTGCGTCATCGTGATGATGTAAGCGAACGGACGCGACAGCGCGACGATCATCGCCGTGAGACCGATGATGAACAACATCGGCGGGATGTGGCGGCGGATGCCGGGTCCGCGCCCCATGGCTTCTTTCACTAAAGAAAGACTGGCATACCGCAAGGCATACTTTTGTCGCCGTCGCTGGGCAAGGATATATGCCAGAATCAGAATCGGGATCACCAACAACAAATACAACATGGTCGGCGCGAGAAATGTCATTTGGACCTCTTTCGCATTTTGCGTGTGGTCGCAAAGCGTATCAATGATTTCAACAGATCGTCTTCCGTCGAGAGTGGCAGCGTATCCACATTTGCCATGCGGAACTTTACACTTAACTCGTATTCGCGTTTCTTCACCGCCTCGTCGAATCGTTTGCGGAATTTTCTGTCGCCGCTGTTGAGGTGCAGTTGTTCGCCGCTTTCAGAATCTTCCAAGATCACCCAGCCCATATCCGGCAGATCGCTTTCGCGTGGATCGCTCAGGCGCACGGCTAACACTTCGTGCCGCCGATTTAACAGCATCAACGGTTTCTCCCAGCCCGGCTCGCTGAAAAAATCCGAGACGATGAAAATAAGTGAGCGGCGTTTGATGGCGCGATGGGCGGTCTCCAAGAGTTTGGTGAGGTTGGTTGGCGGCGTCCGCAGGAGTTTAGGCTGACGTACGAGTTCGTTAATTAAATGGAGCACCTGCATTTTTCCACCGCCAGCCGGGATCACCCGATCTTCAATCCCGTTGTATAGCACCGCGCCGACTCGGTTGCCGTTGCGAGTCAGCAGCCGCGCCAGAGTCGTCACAAAATCCACCAGCATGTTGCGCTTGAGCGTGTTCACCGTTCCGAAATCAACCGACGGACTCAGGTCGAGCAAAAACCAGGCGGTGATCTCGCGGTCTTCGAGATACTGCCGCACGTAGGGCGTGTTCATGCGCGCCGAAACGTTCCAATCAATGTGGCGGATGTCGTCGCCGATCTGATACTCGCGCAGATCGGCCAGATCGAGTCCGTTGCCGAGGAAGAGCGTGCGGTAGTTGCCCTGCAAGACTCCCTCGAGGCGGCGAATGACTGTCCAGTCGAGGCGTTTTAAAATTTTGTCAGGACTCGATTGTGGCATACGTCTTTAGTGATTGAGTCGGGATCGGGATGTGCGCTAACACCTGATCAATGATCGCTTCAGCGTTCACGCCGTCGGACATCGCTTCGTACGACATCACCAAGCGATGCCGCATCACGTCGTGCGCCATGTCGGCGATGTCTTCGAGCAAGACGTAGTTGCGTCCACGAATGTAAGCCAGCGCGCGGGCGGTGATGATCATGTTGATCGAAGCGCGCGGACTCGCGCCGTAAAGAATATATTGGGCGGTATCTTTGATGCCGAACCTCTCCGGTTCGCGCGTGGC
>JACRLA010000284.1 GCA_016215145.1 Chloroflexota bacterium | reverse complement strand
CGCTGAAGCGCGGCGCGAACCAAGTGCTAGAGTGATCGAGAATCAACTTCCAATGCCCGCCGGAATTTGTCGAACGATAGAACAACACGCGCCGCGCAGATCGATCCGCCACACTGACGATTAACGTTTCAGGATCCAAGGCGGCAACACCGCTAATCGGAAGTGACTCAAACGGAGTCGGCATCATCTGCCAGCTGCGCCCGCGATCACCGGACATCATCAACGCGCCATCGTCGCCGCCGGCCCACACGGTCTTGTCATCGCCAAACGCCATCGCCGTGATTGATTTTTCCAACACGCTGTCCCACGTCTTGCCGAGATCAATCGAACGTAAAAGATGATTCGGAATCGCGGCGAGCAGCACTTCGTGCGTAGCGGCGATGTTGAACAACGGCGCGGCAGATTCTGTCTTCAGCGTTTGATTCCAGCGCGCGCCGTCTTGGCTGACCCACACACCGTTGGTGACGCCGCCTGCCACAAACAGATCGTCGGCGGGCGCGATGAGCCAATCGAAACGGTGCGCGGCGATCTCGACGCTCGACCATTTTTTTCCGTCGTCAGATCGCATCACGCCATCTTCAACACCCGCGTACAGTTCGTCGCCGACGCGCGCAACACACAACGCGCTTGATGTTTTGTTGGAGCGCGACCACGACTCGCCGTCATCACTTGAACGCAAAATGGTGTCGCCATCGGTTGCGGCGAGAAGATATTTTTCAAAGTAGCACAACGTGTTAACTGATTCTGCTTCAAACGATTTAAGGCGCGACCACGACTCGCCGCCATCGTGTGATCGAAAGAGTCCTTTCGATTCTGTTCCGGCGAAAACCGTTTTGTCCTCGGCGAAGTTCGGACTCACGGCAACCGCTTGCACGACCTGCCCCTCAAGACCCGCAGCCTTCCACGCCCGCCCACCGTTGGGTGAACGATAGACTCCGTTTTCTGTGCCGATGAACATGAACTCGCGCCGCCCCCACTGTGGCGCAACGGCGATAGCAAGCGCGGAAAAATTTCGCAGACCAAAGTTGGAGAGCGACCAATGTTTGCCGCCATCAATAGATCGCAACACGCCGTCGCTCTGCGTTCCGGCGAAGATGACTCCATCGTGATTAAAACGGGGTGAGGCGGCGAAGCACACGATGGGCGAGCGAATCTGTTCCGCCCAACATTTGTCCCAAGTGTCGCCGCCATCGTGTGAGCGCATGAGCCCTTCGGGCAGACCGGCGACATACACAATGTCATTCGCCACAAACGTTGCGCTGGTTTGCAAAAAGGGAAAGCCGCGCGCGACGAGCGAGAATGTTTTGCCCTCACCGCGAAAGAGTCCGGCAGGGGAAGCGATAAACACTCGCCCGCGCGAGTCGCCACTGATTGATAATGCCGTGCCGCCTGTGGCGATACGACCGAGTGATTTCCAAGAGTCTTTAGTCATTCTATTTCTGATTATTCATACGCCATTCGCATATCGCTTATCGCATATCGCTTATCGCTATCAGCCATTCGCCATTCGCCATTACGGTTCATAAGCCGTTTCAGGATTACTCTTCAACACCATCGTCTCTGTCGTCAACGCGATGTTCGCTCCGCTCGCGGCGATTTGCAGTGCTGTGCGTAACACTTTGGCAGAGTCATACATCTTCGAGGTCGTGCTGTCTACGACACAATGTTTCATCACATCGTAAACGTGAGACGAGCCTTTGCGTTTGATCTCCTCAAGCACGACACCCGGAGTCTGCATTCCGGCATTCGCCAAAATTGTGCGGAACGGCGCTTCGAGGGCGTGCGCCACGACTTTCACGCCTAAGGCAACATCCTCTTGATCGGTTTTAATTTTTTTGAGCGCGGGCAGGCAGTTTATGTAAGCAATGCCGCCGCCGGGTAGAACGCCTTCTTCCGCGACCGAGCGCAATGCCTTGATGCCTTGCTCGGCTTTTTGCTGCAACATTTTGCGTTCGGTTTCAGTAGTCGCCCCAATGTGCAGCACGGCTGAACTTCCAGAGAGGCGGGCGAGACGCAATCCTATTTCGGCGCGTTCTTCTTTCGTGAGATCGGAGAGGGCGAGTTGTTCTTCCATCTCGGCGATCTTGTCGCGCATGGACGTGGGCGATCCGCCACCACCGACGACGAACATGGAGTTCTCCACAACTTCCACGCGGCGGGAGCGTCCTAAATGTTTTTCGGCGATCCCTTTCATCGTCACGCGCATCTCTTTAGAAAAATAGTGCGCGCCGCTGAGCAAAGCGAGATCGTTAAAATCATTTTCCATCTCTTGCCCAATGCGCTTTGAGCGCGCGACGATGATCTTCATGTTGTTGCGCCCGTGATTGGTGACGACTAAATTGAACGCTTCATCGGTGATGTCTTTGACAAGAAGGAGCAGATGTTTGGGTTCGCGCTTGGTGATGAGTTCTAAAAGCGGCATCACGTCGTCGTTAAAAAGAATCTCGCCATCGAACAAGGCGACGGTGCAATCGTGCAGCACCGCGCCGCGATTGGCAACGGTGTTGGCGAAGTAAGGTGAGGTCAGCTGCGCTTCCCACTTGCCGCCGTCAATGTAGGTGCGCTCCAGATACGGCGCAACGTGTTCTTCAATAGTGATGTGAGCGCGCGCGCCTAGCAAGTGAAACATCTCCCCCAGAATCAAGCTCAAGGTGTCGTCGCCGCTGACGGCATTCGCTACGGCAATAAGGTCGTCTTCAGTGTTAACGGCTTGGGCGCGTTTCGTTAATTCATCTAACGCAACATCCACCGCCATCTTCACGCCGCGTTGGATCATCATCGCGTTGGCGCCCGCACTAACATAACGATGCGCGCGATCCAAAATTGCTTGCGCCAACACTGCCGCCGTCGCGCCGCCGTCGCCCACTTGCTGGCTGACGCGCCACACCAAATTACGCAACAGCATCGCGCCCACATCTTGGCGGCGATCGGGCAGCGCGGTGATGCGCCGCGCAATAGTGGCGGCGTCATGCACCAGTTCGAGTTGGTTGAGTTCGGTAGTGTTGAGGACGTTGCCGCGCGCCGGACCGAGCGTGAGGGCGATCAAATTTGCTAAAGTGTCGAAGCCTTGTTTAAGATAGGCGGTGGAATCGGGAGCGGTGATGACGGCGGGTGTGGGCATATTTTTTAAACGAGGCGCAGTTTAACATAGGCGTTGAACGAAGTCAAAAAGAAATGGCAGGGACTACTCAGTCAAAACTAGAACACACCGCGAAGGCGCGAAGAACGCAAAGGAAATTATTAAAAAACTTCGCGCCCTTTGCGTCTTTGCGGTTTTCTCTTGCTTATGTTATAGAAGCATAGTGGCACGCAACCCCCTCCTCTCTTTCTACATCCTCCTCCTCACGCAAACACTTTCACTCATCGGCAGCCGCATGACGGCGATTGGTTTGGGGTTGTGGCTGTTCACCCAAACGGGCAGCGCCACGCCGTTGTTGCTCACATCCTTCTTCAACGAACTGCCCGGAATGTTGTTGGGAAGTTTCATCGGCGTGTTGATAGATCGTTGGGATCGCAAAGCCGTTTTGATTCTCGCCGACGCCGGGCAAGCACTCGGCACATTCATTTTGTTGTGGAGCGTGGCGACGAACAATTTTCAACTTTGGATTCTCTACGCCGTCGCTTTTACGCAAGGCACATTCGCCGCGGTTCAAGGTCCCGCCAAAGATGCCACCACCACATTGCTCATCAAAGAAGATCAACGTGAGCGCGCTAACGGGATTCAACAAGTGGCGTTTCCATTGGCGGGCGTAGTCGCGCCCGTGTTCGCCGGAACACTTTACGT
>JACRLA010000283.1 GCA_016215145.1 Chloroflexota bacterium | reverse complement strand
GACGGCGGCGAGAACTGGGCGATCTACCAAATTAAAAAATGATTACTCTCTTGAAACAAATCATCAAACGCCTGCTGCCTCAAGCGGTGCAGCGCGCGATTCAAAATTACCGTGCCATCTTTCATCGTCTTGATGTGCAGGATCGGCAACTGCGAAATTTAACGGCGACACTGTTAGTCCCACGTTATCCGACGTTGGCGATGCCGCCGCAATTTAAAGACGAGATCAACGCTCACGGCTTTAAATGTTTTTCGCAAAATAATGAAGACGGCATTTTGTTGTACGTCTTTTCCAAGATTGGCGCGACGGATCGGCGGTTTGTGGAATTTGGAATCCAAGATGGGCGGCAGTGCAACACGGCGAACCTTTCGTTGAACTTTGGCTGGCGCGGACTCTTGATGGACGCCGACGCCGAGGGGATCGAATCGGCGCGGCGATACTATACCGACCTCATCGGCGCAGCCGCGCAAGAGATTCGTCTCAAACAATGTTTTGTCACGGCAGAGAACATCAACGCGGTATTGAACGAGAGCGGCATAACGGGCGAGATCGATCTCCTGTCTATTGACATTGACGGCAACGATTATTGGGTGTGGAAAGCCATCACGACGATCTCGCCGCGTGTGGTCGTGATCGAATACAACGCCTCTTTAGGCGCAGAGAGATCGGCAACCATTTCTTACAATGCCGACTTAATACCTGACGCGAGCAGCTTGTATCGCGGCGCCTCACTGCAAGCGTTAACAAAACTCGCGCGCGAAAAAGGATATGTGTTGATCGGCTGTGAGGCGAATGGCGTGAACGCACTTTTCGTGCGGCGTGATGTGGCGCAGGGCAAGTTCGCCGAAATTTCCGTGACCGATGCTTACTTCCCCAATGCGCGTTTGATCATGCGCGGGCTGAGCGCGGAGCAACAAGGCGCGATAACCCAATCCCTTCCATTTGAATCAGTGTGATGATCTTCGCTTACCTCTGGGGTCTGCTGTGGCTGCTCGTCGCTTCCTACATGATGCGACCTTTTTTAGATTCGTGGTTCAACGATCTCGATACCGACGAGCGAAGACTCATCGTCTTGCCTCTCACCTTTGGACTCGGCATTGGCATCCTAACGTTAAGTTTGTTTGCAATCGGCGCGTGGCAACTTAATGCCGGGACGGTGTTGATCGTTTCCGTGATCGTTTTAGTGTCAAGTTTGATTCTTAAAGGTAAGACCGACGCGGTTTTGCGGAGCACGTCGGTCTCGGCGGTGATCAAAAAAATTCTACAGGGCGATCTGATCGCGTGGGCAATTATTGTTTGCGTGATCGTCTTCATCATAGTTTTAGGTCACGCCACCTATTACCCCTTCATCGGCGATGACGAGATCAGCCGTTACGCCTACTACGCTAAACTGATGTGGTGGCGCGGGCAAGTGACGAGTGATATTCGCGGCTACCCGATGTTGATGCCGATGGCGTACGCTTACATCTTTTCGCTCACTAATTATGTTTATCAAACAACCGGGCAACTCGCCGAACAGCTTGCGCGAATGATTCCGGTTTTGTTTTCGCTCGCCACCGTGTTAGCGACGGCGGCACTTGGGCGACGATGGTTCGGGGCGAGAGGCGGCATCACCGCCGCGTTGATGTTGATCATCACGCCACTGTATCTATATTGGTCAGCCGATGGTTACGTGGACATTCCATCCGCGTTGTATTTTGTGTTGGGCGCGTATAGTGTTGATGTGTGGCTGACGACTCGCAGCGTGAAGTGGGCGGTGATGGCAGGCGCGATGACCGGACTCTCGTTATGGGCGAAGCAAGCAGGCTTTGCCATGCTGCCCGCGTTGGGATTGGTGTTTGTGTGGGCGTTGACTCAACACTTCCGAAGTTTTAAAAACTTCGGAAGTGTGATCGCGCGCGACGGCATCATCGTTCTGCTCGTCGCCTTCCTCTTCGGTGGATGGTGGTATGCGCGCAACATTTTTTACGATGTGCTGCTCAACTTCGCGCCGACGCCGGGTTACATTTACACCCAACAAGCGAACACTTCGATCCTTTACTTGATTCCGTTTATCGGCAAGTATCTCGACTTTGGGGTTGCCGCCTCTGCCCTTTACACTTTGGGTTTAGGGTGGGCGCTGCTTCGCCTCAAACGTCTCGCGGTGATCTGGTGTGTGTTGTGGGCAGCGCCTTACACTTTGTTGTGGTGGCAGTTGTATTCGTACGATGCGCGATTCTTGTTAACCGTGCTGCCGTTCTACGCGATTCTTGTCGGCGGTTGTTTTTCAGAAATCGGGTTTCTTCAAGAAACCCGATTTCTGACGCGCGTTGGCGGCATCCCCTTAATGAAATGGGGCGCGATCATCGCCATCCTCATCGGGGCTGCCGTCTCGCTTCGTGAGGCAAATCTCGGTGGGGCGCGGCAGTGGCTCCTCGCGCCGACGGCTTCGTATCGTGATCGCCTGATTCGATCCAAAGGCGACTTGTATCCTGCCGTTGAATTTATCCGTGACTATGTGCCGACGAATGCCAAGATCATTTCAATGGATGGTCGCTTCTCATATTATTTTGTGGATCGGCACATTGACGTTAATTATCCCGCGACATTAGAGTCCTTCGCGCAGTATGATTACTTTGTGTTAGGCTCGTGGTGGTTAAGCACTTACGATCTGTATGGCGCCTCCAGCAAAGAGCTCGACAATCTGATAAATGATCGCCGCGCATTGGAACGAGTCTATACCGGTCCCTCTAGCAGCTTGCTCATATATCGGGTGATGAAATGACAAAATACGCACTACGCACTACGCACTACGTATCACGCATCACGCATCACGCATGTAAGAGGTCTATGTGACAGATTTAGACGTCTCAGTAGTATTGCCCTGCTTGAACGAATCGGCGACGATCCGCGCCTGCGTGGAGAAGGCGCTGCGATCTTTTGAGGCGGGCAAGTTGCGCGGCGAAGTGATCGTTAGCGACAACGGTTCAACCGATGGCTCGCAAGAGATCGCAACACAAGCGGGCGCGCGCGTGGTTCACGCCGCGAAGCGCGGATATGGCAGTGCGTATATCAACGGCATTGCTAACGCTCTCGCGCCGATCATCGTGATGGGCGACAGTGATGACACCTACGACTTCGGCGAAGTGCCGCGACTCGT
>JACRLA010000258.1 GCA_016215145.1 Chloroflexota bacterium | reverse complement strand
TCATGCTGTTTCCTTTACGTATCGCCACATCACGAAAAGCGAACCCGTTCCGCTGGGCGATTCAAACTCTTCACCGATTGTTTGAAACTCAAGCGACTGATAAAACTTCAGCGCGCTGGTGCGCCCGTTGCACCACAACACGCCGCCACCTTGTTGCGTGATGTGTTGAATGCACGCTCGCACTAACGCCGCGCCAAAACCTTTGCCGCGCATTTTTTCTTTAACCGCCATGCCACGCAATTGCCAAGAAGCGTTGAGCAAGATGGAATCTTGCTCAACCGGCATCGGCGCGCGAAATACTGTTGCTATGCCAACAAGATCATCGTTTACAAATGCGCCCACATGCAGCGTATCGTTATCATAATCGTTGGGGTATGCCGTTGTTTCAAACGGAAGATGCGGGCGCAAAATTTTGTGGCGCAGAGGACGAGTCTCTTCGGCGGTGACGGCGCGAATTGTAAACATAGTAAGGTGACAGTCACTTTCTGAAGTGACTGTCACCTATTACTCCTTTAAAGATCGAAACTGAAAATACAACGACAGATCATAAACGATCTTCAGCCCACCGGCGAGAAAGAACGGCACGCCGAGCAACATTGGATTAGTAATTATGAGTCCGGTGATCATCGGTGAGATAGAGGCGCCAATGGTGCGGGCGACTCCGGTGACGCCCGCCGCCGCAGATCGTTCATCGGGACTGACCACTGCCATTGTGTACGATTGTCGCGTTGGCACATCCATTTGTGAGACGGTGTGACGAATCAGTAAAACAAAAATTGCTAATGGCAAGTTGGGCATGAGTGGCACGAAGATCAACAAAATGTTGGACGGGATGTGAGTCCAGACCATTGTGTTGATGAGTCCGAAGCGGGCGGCGATGCGCGCCGCGCCGAGCGATGAGAATCCGGAGAGTATGTTTGCGCCGAAAAAGATTCCGCCGAGCAGAGCGGGCGACACGTTGAAGCGCACGAAGAACCAATAGGCCATGATGCTCTGCACGATGAACCCACCGGCAAACGAATCAAGCGCGAACAACGCTGAAAGTTTAAAAACAATGTTGCGCGATTGATGCAAGCCCAATGTTGTTTTGATGTTGTTATTGGTATGGATCGATTCGACTGCGGGCGATAGAAATGTGAACAGGGCGATGAGCAACACGCCGATGCCCGAATAGCTAAACACGATGATGCGGTAGCTTTCCAGTGGCGGCATCCCCGACGATTGAAGCGTTTGCGTCAGCCCGCCGCTGATCAACGATCCTAGTGCCGTTGCAAAAAAGCCGACCAAGTTGTACCAAGCAAACACTCCGGTGCGTTTTTCGTTTGGAATACTTTGCGAGAGCGCGGCTTGCTCAATTGAAAGAAACGGACCGACTTCACTTCCACTGGGGCTGATCACGCCGATGGTGGCGGCGACGAACAGAAGAACGATGTTGTTCGTTAGTCCAAATAAAATTCCGGCGAAGATCATTAACCCCGCGCCGACGATCAACATTCTCTTGCGCCCGATGCGATCGGCATTCGTCGTCAGCCACAACGAGATCGCCGTGTCGCCGATGAGGGTGAAGGTGAGCAGTAAACCGATCTGAGATTCGCTCAAACCGACTTGGGCGAGATACAGCACCAAGATGACCGAGACCGAACCGTAGGCGAACAAGCGGGCGATGCGGGTAGAGAAGAGGAGGATAGAGTCTTGGAGAGGATGCGTTTGGGTTGTCATAAAGTTCGGAACGCTGATGACGCTGAGTTACCTGATTCGCGCTGATTACTTTTTCTGAACCTTCGTAACTACACAGCCATTCCGTCATTGCGAGCGCACTGTGCGAAGCAATCTCGGTTGCGCTATGAGATTGCTTCGTCGCACAGAACGCTCCTCGCAATGACGTCTGAGTGGCTATGATCTTTCAGCGTTCTGCTGTTAAATCTTTTATTGATGAGATGATGTGGTCGGCGAACGGTTTGAGTTTTTCGGCGTTGCTTAAACCTGTGAGAACGCCCACGGTCATGCCGACTCCGGCGTTGCGACCCATTTGCAAATCGGAAACCGAGTCGCCTATCATGGCGCATTGACTCGGGTGAATGTTGAGATCATCGCACACTTTGAGGATCATATCAGGCGCGGGCTTAAGTTCAACGCCATCGTCGGCGCAGACGAGAGCATCTACATATTTTAAAACGCCGAGTTCGGTAAAGGTGGTTTGGGTTGGGGCGCGGTCATCGAGGGTGGCGATGGCGATTTTGATATTGAGAGAGTGGAGATTGGAGAAGAGAGATTGGAGATTGGAGATTGGGCGGACGAGTGACATTGAATCAGGTA
Organism: Chloroflexota bacterium; assembly: GCA_016215145.1. Lineage (GTDB taxonomy): Bacteria > Chloroflexota > Anaerolineae > Anaerolineales > VGOW01 > VGOW01. Next base: position 1,294 of record JACRLA010000258.1, on the reverse strand, counting down.
GATGCCAGGCGGCGGCAACCACGCGCGCGGCGGCGTCACCTGAGAATCCATTGGAGCGTAATGTGTTGAGGGTGAGATCATGCAAATAGGCAAGAGTCTTTCCGGCGAGTTCGCCATCCGGCTCGACGTGTTTGGTGATCGGATCGAATCCCCATGATCGCGCGAGAAGATCGATCAGCGGCTTGCCGCTTGCTCCTTCGAGTCGCCGCGCGATCTCTAACGCCCAGCCGCCCCACATTTGATCGAAGTCGAGGAGGGTGCCGTCTTTGTCGAAGATGATGAGGGCAGGTTTGAAATTATCGAAGATCATCGTTTTACTTTGCACAGCGTATTAAGGTGTAGAATGAATAGAAACCATAAGGAGTGTCACAATGTCTATCGAACAAATTAAGCTCAGCCGCAACACGCTCAACGAACTGCCCAACAAGCAAGCGGTCTATGGTGTCTTCGCTCAGCATAAAACTTCTCGCAAACCTGTGCACTGCCGCTACGTGGGTGAGACGGAAAACCTTTCAGTAAGAGCTGCCACACACTTTAGCCCTACCGAGCCGGATGATCGCTTGAAAGAATTTATGCAGTCGAGCAAAACAAAGTTGATTGTTTACGAGTTGATGCCCAACTCGACTGAAGAGGAGCGTCAAGGAAAATTGGCAGAATGGGTTACGAAGCACCACCCGAAGAACGGCAAATAAAGTCTCTAATGAAAACCAAACACCCGACTACAATTTTTGTAGCCGGGTGTTTTTGGGAAGAGGCAGAAATTCTGCCAAACGCCTGTTGGCTGGGGGACGTGGAGTCGAACCACGGCTCACGGATCCAGAATCCGCTGTTCTGCCACTAAACTATCCCCCAGTGCGGTTTAGATTTTACCATAACCGAATCCTGATTACTGCGCCTTCTCGATCTTCGCCCAACTATCTCGCAACGACACAGCGCGGTTGAACACCAATTTCGCCGCAGTGGAGTCGGCATCTACGCAAAAATAACCTTGCCGCTCGAACTGATAGAGATGACCGACGGGCGCGTCTTTAAGACTGGGTTCGAGATAACACTTCTCCAAAACTTGCAACGAGTTTGGGTTAAGTAAGTTTGTAAAATCTTGACCTTCAGGCGCGTCGTCCGGGTCTTCTTGAATGAAGAGGCGATCATACAATCGCACTTGAACTTCGAGGGCATGCGCCGCCGACACCCAATGGATAGTAGATTTAACTTTACGACCATCGGGGGCGTCGCCGCCGCGCGTGGCGAGATCGCATGTGCAGCGTAGTTCCACCACAGTGCCGTTATCATCCTT
>JACRLA010000257.1 GCA_016215145.1 Chloroflexota bacterium | reverse complement strand
TGGGCAGTGAGCATTTATATTTTTACGACGCGCTGGCGCCCATCGTCAACGCCGATTCGATTGACATGAGCATCGCCTTCAAAGCCTCACGCTATGGCAAAGGCGATGACGACGAAGGCGATTACATCAACTGTCCCTTCAGCAAAGACGAATACGAAAATTTTGTGCGCGAGTTGTTGCGCGCCGAGCGTATCCAACTGCGCGAATTTGAAGAGGCGATCCAAAACGGCGTGAACGCCGGACCCGATAAATTTTTTGAGGGCTGCCTGCCGGTTGAGATCATCGCTTCGCGCGGCGAAAAATCTTTGGCGTTCGGTCCCATGCGCCCCGTCGGTCTCACCGATCCGCGCTCTGGCAGATGGGCTTACGCTACGGCGCAACTGCGTCAAGACAATTTGGCGGCGACGCTTTACAATATCGTCGGCTTTCAAACGAATCTCACTTGGACGGAACAGAAGCGAGTCTTTCGTTTAATGCCGGGTTTGCAGCAGGCCGAGTTCGCGCGCTATGGGCAGATGCACCGCAACACGTTCATCAACTCGCCGACGTTGCTTGAGCCGACAATGCAAAGCCGCCGACGAGAAGATTTATTTTTCGCCGGACAGATCACCGGCGTAGAAGGATACATGGGCAACGCCGCTTCGGGATTAGTGGCGGGAATTAATGCGGCGCGTTTTCTTACGGGGTCGCCGCCTCTCACCTTTCCGCCGACGACGATGATTGGGGCATTGTGCCATTACGTGACGCACGCCGAGCCCAAAACTTTCCAGCCGATGAAGGCGGCGTTTGGGTTGATGCCGCCTCTTGAAAATGCGCCGCGCGGAAAACGCGAGAGGGCGAAGAGGTATGCGGAGAGGGCGATGAGGGATATAAAGGAAATGGGGGAAACGTGAGGCGTGATGCGTGAGGGCAAAGGGAAATAAAGGAGATAAAGGAAATAGAGAAAAGCGCCTTACCGTTGAACGGCGATATTCATTTTCGATGGAGTGAATTGTGAAGCAGAAATCTTACCCAGTTTTTCCTGATCAAATTCAAGCGTCTCACGATGTTGATGGCGGCTTTTTGTGTTTTTGGACTTATTGGCGCCCCGATCCCGATGATGATGACCCTGAAATGCCTGGGCTAAAGCAACAGATGTTTACTTACATTCCCGCGTTATCACACGAACCTTGTCTTTGCGGAAGCAAAAAAGTATATGGGCGATGTTGTCGCCCTCAACGTTATTGGCGGACGATTTGTCCCAATTTGGCATGGCAAGGCTATAGCGTCCTTGAATCTCAGACTGCTGTGTATCACGGAGTTGATGGACGCAGAGTGCGAGAACAGTTGATGGATGAAATTCAGCTTCAGTGCGTTGAAGATACCTCGCGGCGAGCATTTTGGATACTCTGGGGAGACCCAGCTTTAAAGAGTGAGTACGGCATCATGTGCTTTGGGGATATAGAACTTCAAGACAATCAGACGTTGCTTGTGACGGCTATGAGTAGATCGCGCATGGCAGCACTTTCAAGAATTCTAAAGAAGTTGATGGGAAAACAATTACCTCAACCTGATATGGATTATGATCCGGTTACGGTGATCGATAAGCGGACAGGCAAGCATTATGCGCTTCCTATAGATACTCGCAAGGAGTCTTTTTCAATCAAACATGGACGAAAAAACGTTAATCGAAAAACTTAGAAGAATCGAGGCGCTTTATGCTGGTGCCACCACAACAGGTGAGCGAATTGCTGCTGCCAATGCTCGGGAACGTATTCGTGAACGGCTTCGAGTTCAACAAAGTCATAATGAGGTAGTCGAATACAAATTCTCGCTGGCGGATATGTGGTCGAGAAAACTTTTCCTTGCCTTGCTGAGACGATATGATCTCAAACCTTATCGGCGTCATGGGCAGAGATATACCACTGTCATGGTTCGTGTTCCCAAAAGTTTTGTAGATGAAACGTTGTGGCCGGAGTTCCAAGAGTTGAGTCAGACATTACAAACATACCTAGATGAAGTAACCGATCGCGTGATTACCGACGAAATTTTTGGGGACAGTTCGGAAGCCGAGATCAAACCTGTGCCTCTGGAAATTGAAACCAATGTCACGGCGGTTACGTCACAAGAATATGATCCCACGAGTAGTCACGCTTAGGGTGCCGTAAGGACAGGATGAAACAAAAACGTTTACTAATTCCCCTGATTATTTTTTTGGCGATCATCGCACTTGGCTTCTCGGAAGTTTTTTCGTTGATGCGCGCCGCGCCGCCAACGGTGGCGTCGCCCGTAGGGCAAGTTGGTAACTTGCCCACACCCGTAGGGCAAATTGGTAACTTGCCCACGCCCGCTCCCACCGCAACGGCGGCAGCCCCGATTCGATTCAGCGGCGAGTCGGCGTTGAAGCACGTCACAACGCAAATGGGTTTCGGTCCGCGTCCATCAGGATCAGAGGCGAACATCAAAACCGGAGATTACATCAAAGGTGAATTGACGAAGCAGGGTTGGCAAGCGGAATTTCAGACGTTCATTTACAAAGACGTAACGATAAGAAACGTGATCGGCAAGGCGGGCGTGGGCAAAGGATCTCAGAAAAATTTGAAGAATGAAATTTGGCTGGCGTTTTTTGACGCCGAAGATCGCGGCGACCTGGACGGCTGGGAGTGGATCGTCGGTTCGAGCTATATGGCGAAGAGTTTGACGACGCAGCCGAAGGCGATGATCTTGGCGGATATGATCGGCGACGCCGACCAGCAAATTTATTACGACGCCAGTTCCGATCCATTGTTGTCGAAAGAGTTGTTCACGCTTGCGGCACAGTTGGGCTACGAGAAAAATTTTATCCCTCAACTTAAGTATTCTATGTATGACGATCACACGCCGTTCTTGCAGCGCGGCATCCCGTCTGTAGATTTGATTGACTTTGATTACCCCTATTGGCACACCACGCAAGACACCGCCGACAAACTAAGCGCGGCGAGTTTGGAGAGGGTGGGGCGGGTGATACAGGCGTATATAGAAAGCAGATAGCAAATAGCATATAGCAGATGGCGGATAGCCAAACACGATATGCTATACGCGATATGCCATTAGCCAGATGAGCGACACTTCAACTCTCTTATTAACCTTGCGCCCCAAATTGGTTGCTCACGCCACAAAGCAATTGGCGCGGGCGGCGGCGGTGCGTTCTAATGCGGTGGGGAGCATTGCCAACTTTTACGAACTGCTGCAAAGCGCGGTAGATAGCGGCACGCCCGAATGGTTAAACCCGTGCCTCGACGAGTGGGTGGGTTCTCGTTCGGGTTCGACTCTTAAAGAGCCGCAAACTTTTTTGCCGGTGCTGCGAGCGTTGAAGATCGCTACCTGGGACGTGCTGCGCGAATCGTGTTCGGCGGCAGAGGCGTTGGAGGGCATTGGCGATCTGGAGCCGATCTTCGATCAGGCCGGGCTGTATTTGATGGGCATTGAGGCGAAGGCAACGCTGGAGCAAACGGCGACGGCATTGCGCGACGTGCAGAACAACTTTAATCAACTCAACAAATCGAAGGCAGGTTTTATCTCGGTGGCGGCGCACGAGTTAAAGACTCCGTTGACGTTGATCGAAGGTTACGCTTCGATTTTTGTCGAGGGGCTGCCGCCCGAACAAAAAGAGGAAGCAAATTATTTATTAGCCGGGATCGAGAAGGGCATCCAACGTTTGAAAGAGATCATCGAGAACATGCTAGATATTTCGTTGATTGACAATAACTTGTTGAAAATTTCGTACCAACCGGCTCGCTTGAGCCAACTGGTGGAACAAGCCTACACCAAAGTGAAGCCCGCCGCCGATCAACGGCATATTGAGTTGGTGATCGAAAACATTGAGGACGCCTCTTTGTTTATCTATCTCGACCCGGTGCGCGTCTTTCAGGTGCTGGTTAATTTGCTGCAAAACGGAATCAAGTTCACGCCCGATGGCGGCAAGGTGACTCTGCGGGCGCGGGCGATGGCGGGGTTTATCGAGGTGACGGTTGCCGACACGGGCATCGGCGTTGCCACCGAGAATCAAGAGCGCATCTTTCACACCTTTGGCTCGTTGGGCGATGTGGCGTTTCATTCAACCAGCAAGACAAAATTTAAAGGCGGCGGACTCGGACTTGGGCTGCCGATCTCGCGCGGCATTGTGGAAGCGCACGGCGGCACGCTGTGGGTCGAATCGGCGGGACACGACGAGCAAAAATATCCGGGCAGTATTTTTCATCTCATGCTGCCCATTCGGCAAGAGCCTCCTGCGGCGGATGGCGAATAGCGGAGGGCGTATCGCATATCGCGTGATGCGTGATACGTGATGCGTATTCCGTATCGCTCAATCAACCACCTAACCACCATGATTTTAAAAACCAGCAAACGCATACAAGCACTCCCTCCATATTTTTTTGACGGTCTTAACAAACGCATCGCGCAGTTGAGGTCCGAAGGCAAGGACGTCATCCGCATGGATATGGGATCGCCCGACCTGCCGCCCGCGCCGTTCATCGTTGAGGCGATGAAGAAGGCAGCCGACGATTCGACGAATCACGGTTATCAACCGTTTGGCGGCATCCCCGCCTATCGCGAGGCGTGGGCGCATTTTTACGGAAAACGTTTCGGCGTGGAACTCGATCCCAAAACAGAGCTCGCCGGTCTGCTCGGATCGAAAGAAGGCATCTTCAATCTCTCGTTAGCGTTTGTCGATCAAGGGGATGTGGTTCTGGTGCCCGACCCGGGCTACGCGCCTTACACCGCCGGTGCCTTGTTCGCCGGGGGCGAGGTGGTGACGATGCCGTTGTTGGCGCAAAATAATTTTCTACCCGATCTCAAATCCATCTCACCCGAGGTGTTGAAGCGCGTCAAGTTGATGTGGTTAAACTACCCCAACAACCCGACGGGCGCGGTTGCTCCGTTGGAATTTTTTGCCGAAGTGATTGCCCTTGGGCGTCAGTATAATTTTTTGGTGGCGCACGACGCGCCTTACACCGAAATTGTTTTTGACGGTTACAGCGCGCCGAGCATTTTGCAATTGCCTCAGGCCAAAGAAGTGTGCGTGGAATTTAGTTCGTGTTCCAAAACGTATAACATGGGCGGCTGGCGATTGGGCGTGGTGTGCGGCAACGCGCAAGCGGTGAACGCTTTGGGGACTCTGAAGAGCAACATTGATTCGG
>JACRLA010000068.1 GCA_016215145.1 Chloroflexota bacterium | reverse complement strand
CAAGTTTTCAAAGGGGAGGTGGATATGGCTCTCGAGGCGAGTGAACAGATCGCGCAAAACTAAATTGCCGGCGCGATTGAAATAAGCCAACAGATTCTCGTCGGGCGAGAGCGATAGATTAATAGCAATGGGCGAGAGGATTTCGATCACGCTTCCATCGCGCAAGTCGAGCCGATAGAGATCGGGAGAGTAATCGAATAAAGCGCAGCCATCCGACGTGGCGGCATTGCCAAAATATAAATACTGCATGGTGTTCGACCATTTATGCACGGTAGGAAGTTCTTGCCCCAAGCCTTTGGGATCCTTGCGATCTAACGCCACCCACTCCACCGATTTATCGGCTTTACGAACCACCAAACGGACCTGATCATCTTGATCGGAGTCGGTCATTCGATGATGCGACTCGGCGACCCAGAGTCCATCAGGTGAGTTGAATGTTTTAATTTGTGTCTCGGGTAGCATCGCTTTGGGCGAGGCTATCGGTGATGGGGCAAGAGTCGGCGTCACCGTAGGTTTTGTTTGGCTGGGCGTGGGAGTCGTCACACGGACGAATAAAACGGATTGCGTGGGCGTCCGCCGATCACTGCACGAGGCAATCAGCGCGGCGGCGATCATCAAAAAGGTAATGTGTCTCATCGTCTCACCTCATCCTGTCACCAACCTTGTTCCACACGCCTGACAGAACAACGCATCCGACGTGTGAGCGCGCCCGCACTTGGGGCACGCGCGCGGCAGGTCGGCAGGCAGTGCGCCGCCGCACGAAGAGCATTTTTCTAATTCGGGATCGTTCACGGTGTTGCAGAACGGGCACACTTTAGGATTCTTCGGCGCGTTCTTCTCACCGGCGAGTGAACGACTCAGGGCGCACAGATCGTTAATCGCATCCCATATTTGCGGCGCGAGATTTTCTTTTTGCATTTCTTTGAGAACGTCCGGCACAAGTGAGAATAATGCCAAGGGGTTGCCGCCAGCCGCTTGTTTAAAAACTAACTCGCTCACGTCACCGCTCGTCTCTAACCAATCGCGTTCACGCCCTAACGTCACCATCACCCCGCCCTCAATGTCGGCGATGTGCGCCGTGATCGGCGTGCCGTGTTGACTGCCGATCTGCACCACCGCACTGGCATCGTGCCGTTCAATTTTGACTCGGCGATTGCGCTCGTTGAATCGCGCGGCAAGTTGATCGGCGAGCGCTACGGCGCGAATGCCGCCATGAAACATGCGTTGGTTGGGAGGTAGAGCTGTCAAACTATTTCTCCAGCGGCAACAAATAGGTGTGCGAGGGTTCTGCCGCGACGCCCACCCGATCCCCGGCGGCAAAGATGCGCTTCGGCTCGTAGTCCACAACCAACAAGATCGCCCCGTTCACTTCGACTTCGTATTCTACTAACGACCCTAAATACGCTGCCGATTTCACAACGCCGCTGACGCCGTCAACGGTTGTGGAAAGTTTGATCGATTCGGGACGCACCATGGCGTGCGCTTGCGTGCTTGCTTGCACTTTCGGGCTGCAAGATATGGTGATGTTTTTTTCGAACAGAGTCACTACGGCGTGAGAATTTTTAATCTCATTCACTTTGGCATCCACGAAGTTGGCGCGACCAATGAAGTCGGCGACGAACTTCGACATGGGACGTTTATAAACCGCTTCGGGCGTGTCGGCTTGCTCGATGCGACCTTGATTCATCACCACGATCCGATCGGAGAGTGCCATCGCTTCGGCTTGATCGTGAGTCACGTAAACGCTGGTGATCCCAAGATGCTGCTGCAAACGGCGAATCTCAAAACGCATTTGCGCGCGCAGCTTGGCGTCCAAGTTCGAGAGCGGTTCGTCGAACAACAAAACTTTGGGTTCGACGACGAGCGCGCGGGCGAGCGCCACACGCTGCTGCTGTCCGCCAGAAAGTTGATTGGGGGCGCGGTCTTCGAGTCCGCCGAGTTGAACCAAGTTCACCACTTCGCCAATGCGTCGTTTTATTTCAGCCGCCGAGAGCTTTTTAATTTTCAGCCCATAAGCGATGTTCTCGTATACATTGAGGTGCGGAAAGATAGCGTAACTCTGAAAGACCATCGCCATGTTGCGGCGATTGGGCGGCACATCTTCAAGATGCGCGCCGTCAAGCGTGATATGCCCCGACGTAGGAAATTCAAAACCGGCGACGAGTCGCAGCGTGGTCGTTTTGCCGCAGCCCGAAGGACCGAGCAGTGTGACGAATTGTCCTTTTTCAATGCTCAGTGAAATATCATTCACGGCGGCAACTTCGCCCTGCTTGCCGCGCGGCGGAAATTTTTTAGTGATGTTGTCGAGTGTCAGATACATTTTATCCAGCTCCCAATGAGGTTTCGATACCGGTTGTGCGGAAAGCACGCCCTGCCCAAGCATACATCAACCCAATCGCCGCTAACACGATGAAGATCAGGATCATCGAGTATGCCGCCGCTAGACTCGTGCCGCCTTGTTCCACTTCACTCATGATCAACGCAGTCAAGATGGGGTAGAGGCTTCCTCGATAGAAGGATCAATTTGCTGAAGGGAGGCGACCCCCGCGCGCACCGACGCTGGAAGTGAGCGAACAGCATACGCGGCGAGGATGATGTAGGGCGATCCGACGAGCGCCAGCGCTTCGCCATAGAACGTGAGAGCGGCGAAGGCGGCGAGCAACGCTGTGCCGACGATGATTCTCACAAGCGATGACCAACGTTCCATCATAAAGCCGCTAATTGCAATGTAAGTGAATCCAAGAATTGCTAGAGGCGGTTGAAAAAACAGGTTGAGCCACCCGGCAAGACTGGCGAATATCTTGGGGAAATAAATTCCACCGAGTTGTTTGCCCCACACCACGAGTGGCGCTGTCCAATCGGTAATGACCAGACGCGTGAGCAAGTATCCCGCCATGAGGATCAGGGTGATGAAAATTATTCGACGCGATCCTGCTTGAGCAAAAACGAGGGACAGTATTGCCACGATGATCAGGATCGCGGCAAGTATGTTGAGCCACATTTGAGTCTCAATGATCGGCGCAGTGCTGAACGGCGCGATGAGCGGATTGGCTAGCAGTGACTGCCGCCCTTTTTCGTTCGTCGCCAAAAAGTTGAAGCTCGTGCCGATCAGTGTGGCAATAAATACAATCAAGGTGCGCCCCCAGAATCTTTTCACTAACAGACTCGCCAGATAATAGGCGAGGGCAAGGTAGATGATGAACACTACGAACAGCGGCGCTTGAATGAAGGCGATGATGTAGCCGATGCCGAGAATAGTGCCCGGCACTGCGCCGCCAAGATTCGATGCAAAGTCTAAAACTTCTTTGCCGCTAAACGCTTTACGCACGACGAGGAAGGCGATGACCATCCCCGCCAACCCGGCAATGGGCGTGGCAAGCGCGGAGAGGAAGGAGGTATCAAGAATCGGTTTCAGTCCGCGATCCAATGCGTTGGCATAGTGTGTGAAATCAAACGAGTAATCAATACCCCACAGTTTGGTGATCGAGCCCATAAAAATTGCGCCGTAAAGCAAAAGGATCAACGCCAGAACTAAAAAGGTCAGCGAGATAAAAGTCCAGCGTATCAGTGGCTCTTTAACAAACCCTGTGCCGCCGCCGGTGGGCTTGCCCGTCACGGCAATATACGATTTGCGCGAGACCCAGTAGCGCTGCAAAAGAAAAACGGTCAACGTCGGCAGCAAGAGAATCAACGAGAGCGCCGCTCCCTTCTGCTGATTAAATTCGCCGTTGACGGCAATCCAGATCTGCGTTGAAAGCACGGTGATGTTGCCCGCAATGAAAATGGGGTTGCCTAAATCGGCAAGCGATTCGACGAACATCAGCAAGAACGAACCGGCGATGCCCGGAGTCAACAGTGGCAAGGTGATCGTCAAGAAGATATGCCACTTGCTCGCGCCAAGCGCCAACGCGGCTTCTTCCATCGAGGGGTCAATGCGTTCAAGCAAACCGCGAATGATGAGATAGGCAACCGGAAAAAATGTGATGATCTGGACGAAGATGAGTCCGCCTAACCCATACACGCCCGTTTCACCCGGCTTGTATTGAATGTGCAAGAGTTCTTTTGTGATGAGGCCGGAACGCCCAAACAAAAGAATCGTGGCGAGGGCGATGGCAAACGGCGGCGAGATGGTGGGAACGAGTGTCAGGGCATGGACGGCGCTCCTGAAGGGCATCTGGCAGCGCACCATGGTATAGGCGAAAAGAAAACCCACGGCGGTGCTGCCGATGGCGGCGCCAAAACCCATTTGCATCGTCCACCAGAAAATGTACCAATACTGCTCGGTGTATTTAGGATTTACATAATACTGAAAATATTCCAAACTGAACGCGCCTTCGTTTTCATGTCCTGCGCCGGCGAAAAACCCCTGATAGATAACGCGCGCCAAGGGCCAGACGATAAACGCCAGAATAAAAGCGCCCGTGACCAGTAAGCTAACTAGAAGCACCGGATCGCGGGCGATTAATTTAAATTCATGATAGCGATGACGAAGCGGGTCGAGCAGTGACGAGCGAGCGAGTCGAGTCATATCGTTTAAAAATAGCGGGGCGGGTTAAACCCGCCCCGCCCCACAAACAGAGTGTTTATTTGGCTAACGAAGCCGCCGCGATTTCGTTGGAGAACTTATCAACGAAGGCTTTCTTGTTGTTGCCACAATAATCAAAGTCGTAGTTGATGAGTTTGACTTGCAACAACTCCGGCTTGGGTGGCACTGCGCCTTTGATGGTAAGACCTTGATACGCAGTGTACTTCTTGCCGAGTTCCTGAGTCTTGCCTTCAAGCGCCCAGTCGTACCAGGCTTTAGCAAGTTCGAGATTCTTGGCGCCTTTGATAATGCCCATGCCGCCGATCTCGTAGCCCGTGCCTTCCGCCGGGAATGTCAGAGCCAACGGATAGCCTTTCTCAATACCGGCGACGATGTCATGCGAAAAGACCACGCCCACAGCCGCTTCGCCCTTGCCGGAATTATCAACAGGAGCCGCACCGCTCTTCGTCCAGAGCAAAACGTTCGCCGCAAACTTCTTCATATACTCCCAACCAGCTGCTTCACCTTTAGTTTGAAGAATGGTGCACATGAAGGTATAGGACGTTCCGGACGATGCCGGATGGGCGATGACGATCTGCCCCTTGAGTTCAGGTTTGATCAGATCATCCATTGAGGTAGGAGCCTTGATCGCCGTCTGCTTGGTGTTCGTGGCGAAGCCAAGTGAACCGACGTAGATACCGACCCATTGTGGGTTTGCATCTTGGTCAATCATCAACTTGGGGTCAATGAGATTCGCCTGAGCCGCCGTCTTGTACGGTTCAAGCAATCCTTCCTTCTTCGCGGCGATGAAGGAGTCAGCCGGACCGCCCCACCAAATATCAAACTGGGGATTGGCTTTCTCGTTGCGCAAGCGCGTGAGCGATTCGCCGCTGGAGAGGCGCACGAAGTTCACGGTAACGCCCGGATACTTCGCTTCGAACTCTTTCTTCATACCTTCGCACCACACTTGTTGCGGCGTGCAGAGCAAGCTGAGTTCGCCCTTGAGGGGAGCCTTGGTGGCTGTCGGCGGCACCGCTGTGGGTTGAGGCGCGGTGGTCGCCGCAGGCGCACTTGTTGCCGCAGGCGCGGCTGTTGGCTTGGGTGCCTCGGTCGTCGGAGTCGCGCACGCGACTAACACCAGCGACAGCACCGCTAACAATGAAACTGCTTTAAAAAGTTTGTTCATGTCTTCTTCTCCTTTGGGAAGATTAGTATAAAAAGCATAGCACAAAATAGCAAATCGAGGGTAGCGAATGGCCGCTCCGCGTAGCGGATGGCGTGATACGTGATGCGTGACATGCTAACCACCCAACAACCCAACCACCTAACCACCCAACCACCCAACCACCCAACCACCTAACCACCCAACCACCTAACCACCCAACAACCCAACCATCCAACAACCCAATTACGGCATGGAGACAAACCCTAAAATAGTTTTCGGATGTTCATCCGTCGCAATTAAAAAGCCCCGCCCCTCAAGCCGCGCGATGCCTTCCCAATTGCGGGCGTCGTTCTCCAATTGCAACTGGATCGGCGGAATGTTCGTCAGCGTGATACCGCCCGCCGCGTATTGAAATTCTACCAATCGTTCTACATGGAGTTGTTTAGCGTGCGTTGCACCCTTGCCAAATTTTTTCGCTAACGCATCTTCGCCCGTTTTGTATTTCACCGACTCGGATGGAAAAAAATAATTGATCGCCCAAAATTTTCCATCGGCGTCCGCCGTCGTGGCATCGGTGATGCGGTATTCGATGTTGGGGAACGGGATCGGCGGCATCACGTCCAGAGTCGGCAGAGCGAAGGCGTAACCGACAGGTTTAGGATTCAACTTCGCGCCGTTGCCTTCATAGAATGAGATCAGGCGATCATTCATTACCATCAACGACTCGTTCGAAGCGTTGCTCACGTCGGCTTGCGGCTTCATCTCGATCAAAACATTTGCATCGAGTCGTATCTCACTCAAATCAGGTTTGATCGTGCCGCGGACCAAATACGCCATCATGCCGCCAGGCTCGGCTTCAATCGTCATGTAGACGCGATCCTCTTTAAACTCAATCGCTTCAAAACCTTGATAGCCTTTTATTTTTTGCGTGATGCACGACGCAAAAAACGGAATCTCTTTTTGCGAAACTGTTTTCGTCTTGCCATCTAAAAAGGCAATGATGTCCGCTTTGGGAATCGCAAACAAACGCCCATCGCCCGCCGCGCTTCTGAAATTTGGGTATTGCGGCATGACGATCAAATAATCTTTATACCAAGCGAGACCAGAAATTTCGGCTTTACTGTTTTGGAGATCACCGCTTAATGGAATGATCGTCACCGCTTGCTCTTTGGGTTGCGATTGGGTCGTCGCCGTTATTGCAACAGG
>JACRLA010000256.1 GCA_016215145.1 Chloroflexota bacterium | reverse complement strand
TTCTCTGTCCCCATTTATCGCACGCTGCTTCGCCCTGCCGTCGAAAAACGAATCGCCGAATTGCGCGCTTACGCTGAAACGACTCCGTTGAATAGGGTTGATTGGCGCACTGGAAAATCCGGCGCCACCCCGCAAAAAGGATCGGTTGGATTCATCACCAGCAGTATCGCTTATCAGTATGTGCGCGAAGTGAATCCCGAGTCATCTGTCTTCCGACTTGGCATGACTCATCCGCTGCCGCCGAATGCGATTAAAGAATTTTGCGCGGCGCACGAAAAAATTTATATCGTGGAAGAGGGCGAGCCGTTTATCGAAGATGCGATCCGCGCGATGGGCATTACGAACATCGTGGGCAAAGAAATTTTTGGAGTCATCGGCGAGTATTCGCCGGAACGAATTGGCAAGGCGATGGGTTTGGATGTGCCGAACAAACCAGACTTCAGCCAAGAGATCACCGTTCTTCCGCGCCCGCCGATGTTGTGCGTTGGATGCGGACATCGCACGGTGTTTGATTCGTTGAAGCAATTAAAAGTTACGGTCGCGGGCGACATCGGTTGTTACACAATGGGCGCGCTGCCGCCGTACGAAGCGTCGCACACAACATTTTGTATGGGCGCGGGAATTGCGACGGCGTTTGGATTGGAACGCGCCGGACATGATCGCACCGTCGCCATCATCGGCGATTCAACTTTTACTCATTCGGGGATACCGCCACTGATTGACGCCGTTTACAACGGCAGTTCGCTGACGTTGATCATTCTTGATAATTCAACAACGGGCATGACGGGTCAACAATCGCACGCGGCATCGGGCAAGACTCTGCGTGGCAAACCCGCGCCGAAGATCGATCTCGAAGCGTTGGTGAGAGCGACGGGAGTTAAACAAGTTCAACTTGTAGATACGTGGCAGCGCAAAGAAGTGGCGCGAGCCGTGCGTAATGCGTTGGCGTTTGAAGGACCGGCAGTGGTGATCGCCCAAGGACCGTGTCAGCGTTTGCCTGAAATGAAAATGAGTGAGCGCGGCGCGGTTCCATATTTCATTGATGAGTCGCTTTGCACAAAATGCGATGCCTGCTTCAAAGTGTGGTGTCCGGCGATCACTCGTACGCCATTAGGCTTTCCGATCATTGACGGCAACGATTGCACAGCATGTACGGTGTGCGCCCAAGTGTGTCCGGTGGATGCGATTGGAGCTTTAGGAGGGGGATGCGCGTGAACTAAACCGTATTTCGTATTGCGTATTCCGTTACGCAATACGAAATACGCAATACGCGATTTGAACTATGTCCGAAACTACTAACTTAATTTTCGCTGGTGTCGGCGGGCAGGGCGTTCTGCTTATTGCCGAGATGACTTCGCAAGCGGCGGCGCGATGCGGTTTCGATGTGAAGCAAACCGAAGTGCATGGCGTGTCGCAGCGCGGCGGCAGTGTGGAGAGTCATGTGCGATTCGGCGCAGAAGTTTTTTCGCCGCTCGTGGTGGCTGGCACAGCCGATGTGGTGGTGGGTTTAGAAAAACTGGAAGGCTTGCGTTACGCCAGTTTTGTGCGGCAACAAAACGGCAAAGCGCCCGGCGTGGTGTTGGTCAACGATCACGAAATTATTCCGGGCTCAGTGGCGAATGCGGCAGAGAAGTATCCGTATAAGGCGATTGAGTTTTTGAAAGAAAAGAATCTCAAAGTTATTTCTCTGCCCGCTTCAACGTGTGCCAAAGAATTAGGCGACGGACGCATTGCCAACGTGGTCATGTTGGGCGCGATGAGCAAACTTATTACGAGCATCCCCGAAAATGTGTGGAAGGAAATTTTAAACGAGAAAGTGCCGAAGAAGTTTTTGGACTTGAACGTGAAGGCGTTTGAGAAAGGTAGAAGCTTAATTTAACCCTCACTCCCAACCCCTCTCCCAAAATGAAAACAAAATTTTGGGAGAGGGGCAGCGGTGAGGTAGTAAAAGGAGGCAGCCATGGCAGAACAATCTGGAATGGAACTTATCTACGATTGGAATATGAAGGGCGCGTTGCCCGCATATCCAAAAAAGAAGATCATGATCGTGGATGAGACTTTGCGTGATGGGTTGCAATCACCGTCTGTCACGCATCCCTCGATTCAAGACAAAGTCTACTTGCTCTACCTCATGCGTTGTCTCGAAGTAGACGCCGCCGACTTGGGATTGTGTGGCGCGGGCGAGCGTTTTAAAAACGACGTCGTGACTCTGGCGAAAGAGATCGTCAAACAAAAAATGAACATGGTGCCGCAGAGCGCGGCGCGCACATTAGAGTCGGACATCGCGCCCATCGTGGACGCTTCGGAAGAAGCCGGCATCCCCATTGAAGCCTGCGTCTTTCTGGGTTCGAGCCCCATTCGGCAATACGCCGAAGGTTGGGATTTAGATACGCTGTTGCGCCTCACCGACTCGTCGGTGTCTTTTGCCACTAAACATGGACTGCCGGTGATGTTCGTCACCGAAGACACCACGCGCGCCAAGCCCGAAGCGCTGAAGGCGATCTACACCACAGCGATCCGCGCCGGGGCGCACCGCATTTGCGCCGCCGACACGGTGGGTCATGCCACGCCCGAAGGCGTGCGAAATTTGATCAGCTATTTGCGTAAAGCAATTGACGAAGTGAATCCCGAAGTGGGAATTGACTGGCACGGTCACAAAGATCGCGGGCTCGACATCATCAACACTCTCGCCGCCATTCAAGCCGGCGCGGATCGGGTTCATGCCTGCGCCCTCGGCGTGGGTGAACGATCCGGCAACACTCCGATGGAAATTTTGTTGGTGAATTTGAATCTACTCGGGTTGGCGAATCGTGATCTTAAGGGGCTGCCGGAGTATTGCCAAGTGGTGTCGCAAGCCTGTGGGGTGCCGATTCCGTTTAATTACCCCATCGTCGGCGCGGACTCTTTCCGCACGGCGACGGGCGTACATGCGGCGGCGGTTGCCAAAGCCGATGGTCGCCACGACGAGTGGTTAATGGATCGCGTGTATTGCGGCGTGCCGTCGAGCATGGTCGGGCGCACGCAAGGAATCGAAGTGGGTCCGATGTCGGGCGAACACAACGTGCGCTATTGGTTGCGTAAGCACGACATCGAAGAGCATCCACTGTTGATCGAAAAAATTCTGGCGGCGGCGAAGAAGTCCAACAAGATTCTTTCGGACGACGAAATGCGCCGCATTGTGATCGTGATCTATCAACGACTTCACCGCAGCGAAGATGTGCGCGATGAAGAGTTGGAGAGCGCGTTGGCGCGAGTGTAGTGTTGCTTCAGACTTCCGAAGTCGCACACACCGCGAAGACTTCGGAAGTCTAGAATACGAGAGGAGGTGAGGATGGGGGCTGTAGTTAATTCGTTTCTATGCTGACTCACATTATCCGTTTCTATATATCCTTTGGAGGAGGAACCTGATGAAAAACAAATTGAATATCGTAATTAGTGTTTTGGCAGTCCTCGCGCTTTTGCTGACGGCTTGCGCCACGCCGACTACCGAAGCGCCCAAACCCACTGCCGCGCCCGCGCAGCCAACGGCTGTGCCGGCGACGAAAGCACCCGAAGCAACGAAAGCGCCTGAACCCACAAAACCGCCGGAACCGTACGTCATCGGCGCGTTTCTTTCCTCGACCGGTCCCGCGTCTTCTTTGGGTCAACCTGAAGTTGACACCGTGAACATGATGGCTGAGCAGTTTAACAAAGCCGGTGGCATCAAGGGACCCGATGGCAAGATGCACGAGGTTGTCGTCAAGATGTATGACGATCAATCCGACCCGACCAAAGCGGTTGAGGCGGTGAAGAAGATCGTCGAATCCGATAAAGCGTTGGTTATCGTCGGCGGCACCAGCAGCGGCGCCAGCATTGCCGTCAACGAAACGGTAACAAAAGCCAAAATACCGTTTATCTCTGTAGCATCGTCTTCGGCAATCGTCACTAAAGCCGATGGTTCGCAACACGAGTGGGTCTTCAAGACTCCGCAACAAAACCTGCCGGTAGCGCAAGTTCAAATTGACTGGCTCAAGGCGAAGGGTTTCACCAAGATCGCCTCGGTGGGCGTGAATGATGCGTTTGGCAAGGACTCGATGGCGGCGATGAAGAAAGCCGCGGGCGATGCCAAGATCAATCTTGTTTATGAAGGCACGTTTGAACCGAAGACGACAGACTTCAGCCCGCAGATCACGGCGATCAAAGCGGCGGCGCCAGAAGCGGTGATCGTTCACGCAGTGCCGGCAGAGGGCGCGCCCTTTACCGTGCAGTATCGTGATCTTGGTTTGAAGTTCCCGCTGGTTCACAATCATGGCATCGGCAACCAAGCGTTCATTGACACGGCGAAAGTTGCCGCGAATGGCGTCTTGTTCCCGATTGGCAAGATTCTGGTGATCGATCAGTTGGCGGCGAATGATCCGCAGAAGCCGGTGATTGACAAGTACATCGCCGATTACAAAGCGAAGTTCAACAAAGCCCCCAGCTCCTTTGGCGGTCATGCCTGGGACGCCATGATCATGGTCAAGATGGCGTTGGAAGCTGCCGGCCCCGATTCGGCAAAGATCCGCGACTTCCTTGAGACGAAGATCGTTAAGTTCGTCGGCATCAGTGGCATTTTCACCATTGACGCTAAAGATCACACCGGCATTGGCAAAGAATCGCTAGTGATGGTGCAGATCAAAGATGGCAAGTGGCTCTATGTTGCTCCGGCAGATTACGCGAAGGTTCCGTAAAGCGTAATTTGTAAATAGTAATTATAGATTGGAGATTAGAGATTAATCTCCAATCTCCAATCTCTAATCTCCTTTCTATGCCTTCTTCTGAACAACTCGCGCAGCTTATTCTCTCCGGCATCACGCAGGGCAGCATCTATGCGTTGATCGCTTTAGGGTTCGTGACGATCTATAACGTGACGGGAGTGATCAACTTTAGTCAGGGTGAGTTCGCGGTGATCGGCGCGTTTGTGGCGATCACCCTTTCGCAAAAAGTGTTGCTGTGGCACGGGCAGATGACGGCGTCGCTGGAATGGCCCTTGCCCGTTGCGGCGTTGATCGGCGTGGCGGCGGCGGTGTTGATCGGTGTGTTGTTATACCGGCTCGGCATCCAACCTTCGCGCAATGCTTCACCGTTGAGTCAGATCGTGGTGACCATTGGCGCGTCTATCGCGTTGCGCGGGTTGGTGTTGTTGGCGTGGGGCACCGATCCGTATCGGTTGACTCCGTTTACAGAAGGTCCGCCATTTGATTTGATGGGGGCGATCCTCACCCGGCAGAGCGTGTGGGTGATGGGGTTGACGGTTGTCTTTGTAGTTAGTTTGTTTTTATTTTTCAAATACACGTTGATCGGCAAAGCGCTGCGCGCCAGTTCGGCCAACCCGGGTGCGGCGCGGTTGATGGGAATCAATCCGCAATGGATGGGCTTGATCGCTTTTGCTTTGAGCGCGGGGTTGAGCGCGTTGGCGGGCATCGTGGTGGCGCCGGTGACGTTTATGACATTTGATCGAGGCTTGATGCTCTCGCTCAAAGGATTCGTGGCGATGATCATGGGCGGGTTGACCGACCCGGTGGGCGCGGTGGTTGGCGGACTCATCTTGGGAGTCGTCGAATCGCTTGCCGCCGGTTTGATCTCTTCCGGCTATCGTGACGCTTTCACATTTGCTATTTTAGTCGTCGTCTTGTTGGTGCGGCTTGGCGGTTTCATCAAAGGGCGCAAGGGTGAAGCGCTCGAAAGAGCCGGGCTATGAAAATAAATTTTTCGCCGGAGCGGATCGCCGTCATTATTTTTGTGGGCGCTATTGCCGCCGCGCCTTTCGTCATCCAAAACAATTATCAAATTTTCATGCTGACCCTCATCGGTTTGTATACGATGTTGACCGTGGGGCTGTCGCTGGTGATGGGCTATGCCGGTCAGGCGTCGTTAGGTCACGCCACATTTTACGGTTTAGGCGCGTACATCACGGCGCTGCTCAGCGCGCGCATGGGTGTGCCGTCGTGGGCGGCGTTGATCGCGGCAGGTGTGTTGTCGGCGTTGATCGGCTATGTGCTGGGTGTGCCGATCTTCCGTTTGCGCGGGCATTATTTGGCGATGGCGACATTGGGGCTCAACGTGATCTTTGTGTTGATCATGAAAAACGAAGTGGCGGTCACCGGCGGTCCTTCGGGATTTACCGACATCCCGCCGCTCTCGGTGGGCGGCTTTGTGTTTGACAGTGATGTGAAACTCTACGCGCTGGTGTGGGCGGCGACGCTGGCGGTGCTGGCGCACGCACTTAATATCGTCAACTCGCGCGTGGGTCGCGCGCTGCGAGCGATACACACCAGTGAAGTTGCCGCCGAGTCGTTGGGCGTGGATGCCAACTCGTTCAAGCTCAAAGTGTTTGCGCTCGGCGCGGGCTATGCCGGTATCGCCGGAGGGCTCTACGCTCAAGCGATTCACTTCATCAGCCCTTCCAGTTTCGATATTTTAGTTTCAATTGAATTGGTGACGATGGCGGCGATTGGCGGTCTGGCAAGTATTTGGGGATCGATCTTTGGCGCGGCGACGGTGGTGCTGTTGGCGCAGTTCATCCGCGACAAGCTTGCCGAGGGATTAGGTTTGACGGGTGAGTTGGAGATCATTGTTTTCGGTTTTTTGTTGGCGATCATTATGGTTTTGTTGCCCGAAGGTTTAACGACCGGTGGCTTGAAGTTGTTTCGTGAGTGGAGAACGAGAGCGAAACAATGAACAATGAAGAATGAAGAATGAACAATGAACAATGGCAACCACTCAGCCATTCCGTCATTGCGAGCGCACTTTGCGAAGCAATCTCGGTCGCGTTTGGAGATTGCTTCGTCGCAAAGAACGCTCCTCGCAATGACGGGTGAGTAGTTACGAAGAATGAACAATGAACAATGAGTGATGTGATTTTGGAAGCAAAGGGGATTCAAAAATCTTTCGGCGGCGTGATGGCGGTGGCGGGGGTGAGCCTGACGATACGGCGCAAAGAAATTTTTGCGTTGATCGGGCCCAACGGCGCGGGCAAGACGACCATGTTCAATTTAATTAGCGGTGCCTACCCGCTCGATCAGGGGGAAGTGTTCTTTGACGGCAAGCCGGTTCACGGCAAACCGTCGTATCACATCGCGGCGATGGGTTTGATTCGCACCTTTCAGAATTTGCAAATTTTCAACACGATGACGGTTTTGGAAAATGTGATGGTGGGGTCGCACTTGCGCGGCACGTCGGGATTTTTATCGGCGGGGTTCCGGCTACCGGGTGTCGCCGCCGAAGAGAAGCGGTTACGCGATCACGCGATGGAGATGTTGCATCTGGTCGGGATGGAATCGCGGGCGAATGATCTGGCGCCGAGTCTGCCGTTTGGGCAGCAGAGGCTGGTGGAGATTGCGCGGGCGTTGGCGGCGTCACCGAAGTTGTTGATGTTGGATGAACCGGCGGCAGGGTTGACTCGTCCCGAGACTCGCATCTTGGATGATTTGATCAGCCGCATCCGCGAAAACGGCGTGACGGTGTTGTTGGTGGAACACGATATGAATTTGGTGATGGGCATCGCCGATCGGATGGCGGTGTTGCAGTATGGCAGCAAGATCGCCGAAGGCACGCCGGCCGAAATGCAAGCGAACACGGATGTGATCGGGGCGTATCTTGGCGTGGATTGGGAAATGGATATGCCTTTCGCGCGCACGGTGTGATGTAGAGCAAGTTGCCAACTGGCTCTACTGTGATGAGGACACATGCTTAAAGTTGACGGCATCAGCACATTTTACGGACACATTCGCGCTCTCAATCACGTCTCGCTCGACGTGAATGACGGCGAGATCGTGACGTTGATCGGCGCGAATGGCGCGGGCAAGACAACATTGCTTAACACGATCTCCGGAATGCTGCATCCCAAAAATGGCGACGTGGTTTTTGACAGCAAAAAGATTTCACGAATGCGCGCCGAACAGATTGTCCGTTTGGGTATGAGCCACGTCCCGGAACGGCGGCAGGTGTTCGGCTCGCTCACGGTTCTGGAGAATTTAACTCTGGGCGCGTATTGCCGCGTGAGCCGCGACGGCTGGAAGGCGATCTATCAAGACATCGAAAAAGTTTTTGGACTTTTTGCGATTCTTGAAAAACGCAAAGAGCAACTCGCCGGAACACTGTCGGGCGGGGAGCAGCAGATGTTGGCGGTGGCGCGCGGGTTGATGGCGAAACCGAAGTTGATGTTGCTGGACGAGCCCTCTCTGGGTTTGGCGCCGTTGATCGTGCAAGAAATTTTCCGCATCATCACCGAACTGCGAAAAAGCGGGACGACGATTCTGTTAGTGGAACAAAATGCGCGGGCGGCGTTGCGCGTGGCAGATCGCGGTTACGTTTTGGAGAATGGTCACGTAGTGATGAGCGGCAAGGCGGCAGAACTGACGGCAGATGAGCAATTGCAGAAAGCATATCTTGGTGGAAGGAGCAATGGCAAAGGGTGAAGATCAAAAGTGACTAAAGTGAAAAGTGAAAAGTGGAAAAGTGACTCCAGTGAAATCACTTCGCACTTTGAACTTTGAACTTCGCACTCCACTTCATCCTTCATAATTTTATGAATAAGAAACTTCTTTCCGGCAACGAGGCGTTAGCAAGAGGCGCGTGGGAAGCGGGCGTGGAAGTGGCGGCGGCTTACCCCGGCACGCCCAGCACCGAAATTTTGGAGAACGTGGCGCGCTACAAAGAAATTTATTCCGAGTGGTCTACCAACGAGAAAGTTGCGCTCGATGTGGCGATTGGCGCGGCGTATTCCGGCAAACGTTCGATGGCGACGATGAAGCACGTTGGACTTAACGTGGCATCGGAGTCATTGTTCTATGCTTCTTACACTGGCATCAATGCCGGACTGGTGATAGTCACTGCTGATGATCCCGGTTTGCACTCGTCGCAAAACGAACAAGACAACCGCCATTACGCCAAGTTCGCCAAAGTGCCGATGCTCGAACCGAGCGACAGCCAAGAAGCGAAAGAGATGGTCGGCGCGTGTTTCGAGTTGAGCGAAAAATTTGACACGCCGGTTTTGCTTCGCACCACAACGCGCACCTCACACGCCAAATCTATTGTTGATCTGGGCGAGCGAAAAGTTTCCCCGAAACGCGCCTACGAAAAAAATCCGCCGAAGTACGTGATGATCCCGGGCTACGCCAAGAGGCGGCATCCCATTGTGGAAGAGCGGTTAATTAAGTTGGCGGAATATGCCGAGACGTGTTCATTTAATAAAATGGAGATGGGCGATACAAGTTTAGGGATAGTGGCGACGGGTCCGAGTTATCAATACGCCAAAGAAGTTTTTCCGAATGCGTCGTTCCTCAAACTGGGCATGGTCTGGCCCCTGCCGAAAAAATTAATCGCCGACTTCGCCTCAAAAGTTAAACGCCTGATCGTCATTGAAGAACTCGATCCATTTTTTGAAGAGAACATCCGCATCATGGGCATTCCAGCCGAAGGCAAAAATATCTTTCCGCTTGTGGATGAGTTCTCGCCCGAAGTGGTTCGCAAATCTGCTCACGCCGCCGGACTGGTTGACGCGCCGCCGATTGAGCGCGCGTTTGACAAAGGCGTGCTGCCGATGCGCCCGCCGGTGTTGTGCGCCGGATGCGGGCATCGTGATGTGTTCTGGGTTCTCCGAAAATTAAAAGTGACGGTGAATAGCGACATCGGTTGTTATGCGTTGGGGGTGATGCCGCCGTTGACGGCGACAGACACGATTGGGGCTATGGGTGCCAGCATCGGTGTCGCCGCCGGTATGAGGCGCGGCGGACTCGATGGATCAAATGTTGCCGTGATCGGCGATAGCACCTTCTTCCATGCCGGGATGCCCGCTTTGGCGAATGCTATTTATAACCAAACGCCGATCACTACGATTGTGGTTGACAATCGCACGACCGGCATGACCGGTCATCAAGGCAACCCGGCGTCGGGCATGACTCTGCATCGTGATCTACATGCTGAAGTGGATATTGCTCAAGTGGTGCGCGGCATGGGCATTGAGGAAGTTGTGACTGTTGAGTCGCGCGACCTCGATGAATTTGAATCTGTCGTGAAAAAAGCGATCAAGAGTAATAAGCCTGCCGTCGTCATTGCCAAGACTCCGTGCGTGTTCGTCACGTCGCATCCGCGCGAAACTTACAAGATCGTCGAAGAAGATTGTAACGGCTGCACGATGTGTTTCCGAATTGGTTGCCCTGCCATTAGTAAAAGCGAAGTGATGGATGAACAACACAATCGCCCCAAAGCGGTCATTGACCCCGTTGCCTGCGTGGGCTGCGGACTCTGTTACGACGTGTGCGCGCGGCAGGCGATTTTGGAAGGGGCGTTGAAGCAAGAAGCGAGTCTCGTCTCTCACGTATCTTGATGTGAACGTATTCCGTATTTCGTATTTCGTATCGCGCGTTGTAATACGGAATACGCACTACGCAATACGCGATGGTTGTAATACGGAATACGCACTACGCAATACGCGATGGTTATGACACTAACAGCAAACTTTCTTCTAGCAGGCGTAGGCGGTCAAGGCACATTATTGGCGAGTGACATTGTTGCCGATGTGGGGATGCATCTTGGCGCGGATGTGAAAAAATCTGAAGTGCATGGCATGAGCCAACGCGGCGGGGCGGTGACGAGCCACGTCCGTTGGGGCGAGACTGTTTCTTCTCCATTGTGCGAGAAGGGCGCGGTAGATTATTTTGTGGCGCAAGAAATGTTGGAAGCCTTGCGCTGGATGGAATTTCTTAAACCGGGCGGCACGTTGTTGTTAAGCGTGCAGCAGATCATCCCGACCTCAACGGTCTACGGCAACGACTTGTATCCGGCAGATGAGCGGGTGATCTCACTCGTCAAACAAGCGGCGGGCAAAGTATTGCTAATAGATGCTAAGAAGATCGCCGAAGAGTTGGGCAATGCTCGCGTGGCGAATAGCGTGTTGCTCGGCGCGCTCTCGGCGCAAATGGAAATGACGGCGGAAGCGTGGCTTGAAGTGATCGTGGCGCGCGTGCCGCAGAAGCATGTTGAATTGAATCGCAAAGCGTTCTTTGTGGGACGCGAGGGAAACTGGCTAATCTAATTTCTGATTGAAGATTTCTGATTTCTGAT
>JACRLA010000248.1 GCA_016215145.1 Chloroflexota bacterium | reverse complement strand
TCTGCCGTCTTTACACCTGTGACGGGTTTCGAAATGATCCCGTCCGACCTCGGTGATCTTTCGGATGTGCGCTGCGATCTCTTCCGGTTTTTCCACTGCCTCGACATCGGGGATACTCATGGTCAGCAGTTCTTCACGACTGTAACCTATCAGATTGCAATAGGCATCGTTCACATCTAGAAAGCGTCCCTGCATATTCGTAATCCAGAAACCATCCAGTGCTGTGCCGATAATCGTCCGATACTCTTCCTCCGCCCGCTTGCGCTCGGTGATGTCTATCACCACGACGTGGCACTCCTGCCCGTCATCGGAGCAGGTCGCCTCAATGTGCGCCCAGATCGATTCACTACCGTTTTTTAGAAGTGCGATTTCGCAATTCTCTTGTCTTCCGCTTTTAGATACTTTTTCAAGGAAGGCATTATAGGTAGAACGAGACTGAGGGGAGACGAACAACCCGAATCGCCGTTTGATCAGTGCGCCGCGCTCCACGCCGAGCAAACGCGCGCCCGTCAAGTTCGCTTGGCGGATCACATCGTCACGCGCCAGAGTAAAGTAGCCGATGGGGGCAAAGTCGTATAGATCGCTATATTGACGTAGAAGCGATTCGGTCTCTGCTCGTGAGTGCGCCAGTTCTTCGTTCTGCATCTCCAGTTCGATCTGGTGCACTTGCAGTTCGTGAACGAGTCGCGGGGTGTCAACCTTCTTTGGCGGAGAAGCCTTGGTTTTCTTTTGGCGTGCACTCAATTTCGCTTCTGCCTGACGTCGCAGAGCCTGCCCTGACGCGAAGCGTATCGAAGGGTCGGCGGTAGCGGGTGTTGGAGTGGGTTTCTTTCTCATGTGCGTCGTTCCTCTTTGAGAGTTGCCAGTTGTTTGTGAGGGGTCATCCGTTCACTGATCACTTCTTCTCATCCAGCATTTCGCGCAATCGTGCTTCGGTGGCGCGTAACTCCGTCTACAGAGTCTTAGAGACCGTAATGTTGGTAAAGGTGATCACCACGCCGTCAATAAAATTTTCCAGCGTGCGATACGGCAGAATACGCACCGTATACCAATTCCCCTCGCCGGTGGCGATCTGTTTTTCGACGCTAACCAGCGTTCGCAAAACCTCGCGCGCATCATCCGCCAATTCCGGATGGAGCAAGGCTGAAGCGATGTCGGTGATGGGTCGTCCGATGTCGCCGGGCAGCAAGCGGGTGATCTTGCCGGTCTGATTGGTAAAGCGCCGCACGCATAAGGCATTGTCCAAGAACAGCGTCGCAATTTCCGTGCTATCGAGCAGATTCTTCATGTCGTTATTAATGCGCGACAGTTCATCTACTTTTGCCTGCAGTTCGTGGTTGATCGTTTGCAATTCCTCGTTCATGGACTGCATCTCTTCCTTCGAGGTGGTCAATTCTTCGTTGGTAGATTGAAGTTCCTCGTTGGTAGATTGCAATTCCTCGTTGGCAGATTTGAGTTCTTCTTGTGAACTTTGCATTTCCTCGCGGATCGTTTGCGCCTCGTGACGCGCCTGATTGAGTTCGCGTTCCAATTCCGCCACACGCGCGCTGTTAGCTATCACGCGGCGCGGCGGCTTCCCCGTCCGTTTGGGTGCGGGGGGTGTGGGCATATCGGTGAAGACGATCATCACCATCCCGCGCAAGGACTCGGGTTCACGAATGGGCTGAATAGTCACATTCACTAACTGCGTTCCACCGTCGGTGCCCACCACCCTATTTTTCAAAGTCACCGATTCTTTTTGGTGCAGCGCTTTTTGAAAAGTCATCTTCAGTTCGTAGCCTAGCCCTTCGCGCGCCATGGCAAAGATATTCCAGTTGGCTTTGCCTGCCGCGGGCTCTAGATATTTTCCCGTCCGCCCGCTAATGAAAAGAATATCGCCCTTGTCGTTGGTCAGCACCGCCGCCGGAGAAAACGTTTGCAGGAGCAATTGCTCTGCCAGAGTTTGGATGTTCGCCGTCGGCTTCGGCTCCTGCGATTGCGCGACGGGGCGAGAAACAAAAGAGGCGGGGAACTCAATGGGCTCCGCTTGCAGTCCGGCTTCTATACGCCGGTACAATCGAGCTTTGCCGTCCAATGGCGCGAACAAATTGTCAAACCCGCCAATCGTTTCCGAATTACCCAAATACAAAAATCCGCCCGGATTCAAACTGTAGTGAAAGAGCGGCAGAAGTTTCTTTTGCAATTCCGGTGTCAGGTAGATCAGCAAGTTGCGGCAGCTGATCAGGTCGAGTTTGGTGAAGGGGGGATCCATGATGATGTTTTGCGGGGCAAAGATCACCATCTCGCGAATGGATTTTGTCACCTGATACCCGCGATCCACCTGATTAAAGAAACGGCTCAGTCGCTCTGCCGATACGTCGGCGGTGATGTTGGAGGCAAAGAGTCCTTCGCGGGCGTTCTCAATGGCTTGATGATCCAGATCGGTGGCGAAGATTTGCAGGGTGACATTCCGGGCGGGTTTTATTTGATCCAGCGCCTCTTTGAAAAGGATAGCGATGGAATAAGCCTCTTCACCAGTGGAACACGCCGGCACCCACGCCCGCAGCGCCTGATTCGTATTACGCCCGCTCAGTAACTTCGGCAGGACTTCGTCCTTCAACTGCTCCCACGCCGCTGGGTCGCGGAAAAAATTCGTTACCCCGATCAACAATTCGCGGAACAGCAATTCCACTTCCTGCGGGTTCTCCTGTAGAAAGCGGACGTAAGTGGCGATCTTGTCAATTTGGTGGATGCCCATGCGCCGCTCGATGCGGCGATAGATGGTGGTGTTTTTGTAAAGAGAAAAGTCGTGACCTGTTTGCGAGCGTAGAAGAATCACCACCTTTTCCAGTCCGCTCTGAGTTTTGTCTTCGGAGGCGAGTCCGGGTTTGGCGATCAGCGGCGCATGTTGGAGGTAGGCGTCGATCTTGCCGGGCAGCGTCTCCACCGGCGCGATCACGTCTGCCAACCCGGCGTTAATCGCGCTGCGCGGCATCCCATCAAATTTGGCTGAGGCGGGATCCTGCACAAAAACCACCCCTGCTTTTTCTTTGATGGCGCGCAAGCCCAGCGTGCCATCCGAACCCATGCCGGAGAGGATCACGCCGATGCTGTGTTCTTGTTGATCATCCGCCAGAGATCGGAAGAAGAAATCAATCGGCAGGCGCAGTCCGCGCGGCGCAACAGGATCGAGCAGGTGCAGCACGCCGCGCAGGAGGGACATATCTTTGTTGGGCGGGATGACATAAACGCAATCCGGCTTGACGCGAGTCTGATCCTTCACTTGTACGACGGGCATCGCCGTGCCGCGCTGGAGCAATTCCACCATGATGCCCTTGTGCGTTGGGTCGAGGTGCTGAACGATCACAAAAGCCATGCCACTCTCGGCTGGCACGTTGGCGAGGAATAATTCCAGCGCCTCCAGCCCTCCCGCCGAAGCGCCGATGCCAACGATAGGAAAGGGTGAACTTGATTCGCGCGCTGCCTCTGCGACAGACGGCGTTTCTTCCGGCGCGGGGCTGGCAGCTTTTAATTTGCGGCGGGTGGGTTTGGTTTTCATTTCGAGTTTCCCTTTCCTTCAGGAATAATTATAAACCCCAAAAATAAAAAAGCGTGCAAACTTTTGTGTAAGTTTACGCGCTAGAGAGTCTCAGCGTTATGGCGAGTGTTCCCTCACGCCAAGATCACCGAGTTCTTTAAGAACCCGGTGATCTGCCCGCGATGAGTTACTCGGAATGACACGTTCTTGATTTCACGTTAAAAAACGGGAGAGACATACTTTTAATTTACACACTCAACTTCAAGAACACATCTACTACCTGCGGATCAAAGTGCGCGCCGCTTTGCTGGCGAATATGTTGGCGCACGTCTCCCTCGCTCCAGCCTTTGCGATACGGGCGATCGGAGCGCAACGCATCCCACACGTCCACCACGGCGAAGATGCGCGCCGCCAACGGAATCTCTTCGCCCTTCAAGCCGCGCGGGTAACCTGTGCCGTCCCATTTTTCGTGATGGCAATAGGGGATGTCGAGCGCGTGACGCAAGTAATCAATGGGCAAGAGCATGTCGTAAGCATATTGGGCGTGCTTCTTCATCACAACCCATTCGTCATCGGTCAGTGTATCGGGTTTAAGCAAAATGCCATCCGGCACGCCGAGCTTGCCGATGTCGTGCAGTAG
>JACRLA010000247.1 GCA_016215145.1 Chloroflexota bacterium | reverse complement strand
GAAGGAGTAACTTAAATTTGGATTGCTGCTCTTGCCGTGTCCGCGACAATCGGGGATGATGACGCGAAATTTTTTGGCGAGCTGCGGCGCGATGTGACTCCAATCGGCGTGACCGGTGACGGTGGAACCGTGAATGAGGATGATGGGAAAACCGTCGCCGTATTCTTCGTAATAGATGGAGGAGGAGTTGAGGGTGAGATACATGGAGATTAGAGATTGGAGATTGGAGATTCGTTTTCGTGTATTATAAACGCTACAGAGGAGACTATGATGAACGGAATACGCAATATGAAATACGTTAAAGAGAATCCAAAACCATGATCGAATCAATTGTTTTCGACATCGGCGGCGTGCTTGCTTACGACGTGTGGGAATACTTATTACTCGACGAGCAACGCGGAGTCGCGGCGAAATATGATTTGGATCGTGATGTGGTTTTTAAGTTTGCGCGCGAACTGTGGTTGCAGTTTGAATGTCGCCCGGCGCACAGCACCGCAGAACGGGAATCTTATGAACGCGAATACTGGGCATCATTCCTTGAACGCTTCAAAATCAATCTAACGATTGAGGATCTCATTGCCCGCACCGACGAATTTATTCGCCCGGTGGAAGGGATGCGAGAATTACTGGCGCAACTTAAAGCGCGGGGACATACACTGGTCATCTGCTCCGACAACAACGAGTTTTGGTTTCCGCGTCAAGCCAAAAAAATTGGCTTGGATGGTTTGATCGATCAGAATAGGATCATCTTGTCGCAACATATCGGTGCCTCAAAGCTTAGTCCAAACTTCGAGATGTTCAACGCAGCAGTGAAAGCGGCGGGGGTAGACAAGACGGATTGTGTGTTGATTGATGACCGCACCAAAAACATTGCGCGGGCGATGCAGTTCGGTCTGCCCTCAATTTTATTTCCAGCACATGCCGACCACTACGGCGCAGAATACTTGCGAAAACTTTTTGAAAAGATGGAACTTTTATGAACGAACACGACCTCAAACATTTACGCGCGGCGATGCAGATCGCCCAACGCGCACGCGATCACGGCAATCATCCATTTGGTTCTTTGCTCGCCGACGAACACGGTGAAATTTTATTGGAAGCGGAGAACAGTGTGGTCACAGACAGCGACAGCACGGCGCACGCCGAAACAAATTTGGTGCGTTTAGCCTCACGCAAATTTTCGGCAGAGGCGTTAAGCAAATGCACACTGTATTCCAGCACCGAACCTTGCCCGATGTGCGCCGGGGCGATCTTTTGGAGCGGCATCGGGCGCGTGGTCTATGCCTTAAGCGAGCAAGGGTTGTATTCACTCACCAACGACTCGCCTGATAAATTATTGCTCTCGTGCCGCGATGTTTTGGCGCGCGGCGGGCGCCCCACTGAAGTGCTTGGACCTGCCATTGAAGATGAAGCAAAAAAAGTCCACGAAGCGTTTTGGGGTTAAAATACACTATAAGGAGTTTAAGCCAGATGATGACGAGAATGACACGCACATTGGGTGATGAAAGAAAAACAGCCGGCAGCCGCGCCGCCGTTTTATTTTTGGTGGCTGGATTCCTCTGCGCTCTCAGCCTCTTCAAACCCGATCCAAAACCCTCGCTGCCAATTGCCATTGGGCTTGCGGTTGCCGCCTTTGCAGTGGCGGCAGCACTCCATTTTTCGCCTTGGGATCGGTGGCATCCGCGCGCGCTGTTAATCGTCGCGCCTGTTGCCTATCTATTCATCTATGTATTCGATGTCTTCATCGGCACGAACCCTTACGCCTATTCGATCTCCTTCATCCTCATCTCTATTTGGATCGGTCTGGCGCAGCCGCAATACACATCCATCGTCCTCTCGCCGTTAACTGCTGCCGCCTACCTTTTACCTCTGCTGCGCCCCGGTCATTCCAGCGACGAATTAAATTCCGTCTGGTTTATGGCGCCGATCTGTGTGGTGATAGGCGAGATCGTGGCGCGGGCTGTCACCGAGTTCAACAGATCGCGCACCGAACTAAACACGCGCGCCAAGATGTTGAGCATACTCATGCGCGGCGCGCGCAGCATGAACACGCTCGACGCCGACAAAGTATTGGAAGGCAGTATGGATTCGCTGATCGAGTTGGGGTTCGACGGCGCGGCGTTCAATTTGATCAGCGAGGATGGACAGACGTTTCGCACCTTTACCACGCGCAACCTTCCGGCAGATTACGAACAACCTCTCCACCCTCTCACCTACGGCATCACCGGAATCGTGTATAGCAATTTAGAACCGATGATTATTGACGATTACCCCAATCACCCGACGGCAGTCCCGGCAATTAAGGGCGCGGGGTATCAGGTGTTTGCCGGTGTGCCGGTGTGGGCAGAAGATAAAGTGATCGGCGTGTTGTTAGCCGGAAGAAAAAACAAAAAGCGAATCTCTTCGCACGATCGCGAAGCGTTAGAACGTTTGGCGGCTCAAGCCAGCGGCGCGTTAGTGAACGCCAGAAGATTTGAGAATGAACGCCGCACGGCGCAGCAGCACGCCGAATCCTCTATGCGCGATCCGCTCACCGGCTTGGGCAACCGCCGCCAAATTGACGCCACCCTTGCCAAGTTGTTCCCCAACGACGCGGTGTTGATGATCGATCTGGATCGATTTAAATCTGTGAACGACACTGATGGACACGCCGCAGGTGATGCCTTGTTGGCGAAATTAGGAGGGTTTTTGAAATCGCAAATGCGCGAGGGAGACAGCGCCGGGCGTTATGGCGGCGAAGAATTTTTAATCGTGTTGAAAGCAATCGGCGACGACGCCCTGTCTGCCGCCGAGCGAATCGCCCAAGCGTGGCGCGACTCGAAACCGCGCACCACCATGAGCATCGGCGTTGCTGTACATCGTTTTGGTGTTACGGCAGAGGACACCGTGAAACGCGCCGACACCGCGCTGTATGAGGCAAAACACACCGGACGAGATCGGGTGTGTGAGGCAAAAGATTAAAACAAAAACACCGAGTGTTTTGCGAAGCACCCCGTAGCGCAGCGAAGGGGTAGAAACACTCGGTGTTTGTTCTATAAGAAATAAAAAGAAACCCGCTTTCTTGGAGAAAGCGGGTTTCTTTTTCGCTAATTCACCCTCATCAAATACTGATCGATCTTCTCCGCCGCGCGGAAACCGGCGGCAACCGCCGTGCTGACAAGGTCGGGTCCGGTGACGGCGTCACCGGCGGCGAACACGCCTGCGCGAGTCGTCTGTCCGTTTCCATCGGCGTCAATCAAACCGAAATCGTGCGTCTTCAGTTCAGGAGTCGTCTTGCCGATCATCTCATCGGGCCAATAGCCCAAGGCGAGAACGACGGTATCAATCGGCACGGTGAACTCCGAGCCTTTCATCGGTACCGGTCGGCGGCGTCCCGACGAATCGGGTTCGCCCAATTCCATGCGCTGCAATTCCATCGAACACACGCGCCCGTTGGCGTCGCCAAAAAATTTTGTCGGCGCAACAAGATATTCAATGTGCGCGCCCTCTTCCACGGCGTGCGCCCGTTCTTTGCGCGAGCCGGGCATCTCGGCTTCGGTGCGGCGATAATAACAAACGACTTCCTTCGCGCCCAAACGAATCGAAGTCCGCATACAATCCGTCGCCGTGTCGCCGCCGCCGATGATGGCAACGCGCTTGCCCACGTTGGGCGATTCGCGCACCGCACCCGGCACCAGTTCGCGCGGCGGATTCGTGCGTAACAGATATTCACCCGATTGATAAATGTTTTTGAGAGTCACGCCTTCGGCTTTCAACGGCGCGTCCACGTTGGCGCCGACTCCGATAAACACCGCGCCGAATCCTTTGTTGAACAGTTCATCCACCGTGACGTCTTTGCCGATGCGCGTGTTGAAATTAAATTTCACGCCGATCTTTTGCAAAAATTCGATCTTCTCCACAATGAGTGACTTGGCGAGTTTAAAGTTTGGGATGCCGTACATGAGCAAGCCGCCGCCAAAGGGCATTGCCTCATAAACGGTGACGGCATGACCCCGTTGAATCAGCCGTTCTGCCACAGCCAGTCCCGCCGGACCCGATCCCACAATCGCCACTGATTTTCCCGTTGAAGATTTTTTCTCCAACGCCGGATAACCGCCGAACATCTGGCGTTGATAATCGGCGACGAACATTTCGAGCTTGCCGAGCGACGGCGTCTCATAATGTTTGCCCATGGCGCACGCCCCTTCGCACAATCGCTCTTGCGGACAGACGCGCCCGCAAAATTCCGGGAAGATGCTGGTCTGCCGATAGACATTCGCCGCGCCGTTAAAATCTCCCTGCGCGATGAGCCACAACGCCGCAGGGATGTCGTTGTGCAGCGGACACGCCGCCACACACGCCGACGGCTGCGGGCATTGAATACAACGACTCGCTTCGCGCCGCGCCGACTCGGCATCGTAACCAATAACGATCTCGCCAAAATCTACCACGCGCTCGCGCGACTCGCGTTCGGGGTATGGCGTGTGCGGAATTTTTAAACGTTCTTTGCGTCCGGCAGTTCGTTCGGGATCTTCGGGGATCATAATTACTCCTCTGACAAATATAGATAGCGACAGCAGAAACCCGTTTTCTCTAAGAAAACGGGTTTCTCCGATAGCCTACTCTGCTATAGAGTAATTTGGCGAAAGTAATCCGCTTAGTGGAAGATGTCATGTCTTGTAGAGACATATATCGCGGAATGTAATATGGAATCTGGAGTCGAAAATTACTTATTGATAGAACGCGATTAAAGGGAATACAATAACCCCAATCAAGGAGACACTATGGACACATCGAATAAATCGGCAACAAAACAAAAATCGCGTTCATCACTCTTGCAATTTATCACGGCTGGTTTTTTGGCGATCTATCTCAACGCCAGTCTCTTCGCGTTTGGTTGGATCTTGCTGGACGCCTCGACCGGAACATTTAATAGCCTGAAGTGGATCGGGATTACTCTGCCGACTTATCCCGATTACATTATCTTGCTCAAATTAATTTTCTATACCGCCATCGGCGGCGCGGTGGGCGGCGTGGTCTTTGGCATGCAAAATCTATGGAAGCACGCCACCGCAGATGATTTCAACATCGTGTATGTCGGCGATTATGTTTTTCGTCCATTTGGTTCGGCGGCTCTGGCAATTGTGATCTACGCTCTGATTCGTGGCGGCGTGTTAACCGCTTTGGGCGCGGAACCAACTACCGGCGCCACCAGCTCCATCTCCAGCTTCTCGGCATTCGCCATTGGTTTTCTGGCTGGCTTCGGCAGCTATCAAGTGATGCTCAAGCTCGATGAGTTAATCAAACAAATCTTTGGCAAAGCGTCGGAAGGCAAACCGAAAACACCCCCTGACGAAGAGAAACCCGAAGAAGCAAACCCAGCCCCCTCTACACCCGAATAACTCTGGGGAGGAGATAACAAAACGTCGAGTGCCTCACCCACTACGCTTCGGGGCGCTGCGCGAGACACTCGACGTTTACTTCACTTCAACAACTCTTGCGCGTACTTCGCCACCAATTGCCCGCGCAATCGTTCTTGCGATTCGGGGATGAGCGGCGGCAGAGATTTGAGATCGATCTTCTGCGTGATCTTTGTATCGTTCAACTTAATCAAGGGGATGCCGCCAGCGGCAAGCGCGGCGTTGATCATCGTCACCGCGTGATGCGCGTCGGGCTGGGCGTGATCTTTCTCCGATTGAATACGCT
Organism: Chloroflexota bacterium; assembly: GCA_016215145.1. Lineage (GTDB taxonomy): Bacteria > Chloroflexota > Anaerolineae > Anaerolineales > VGOW01 > VGOW01. The sequence continues at coordinate 1,673 of JACRLA010000247.1, read as the reverse complement.
GATACGGAATCTTTAACTTGCCGATGAACGATACCGCTTCACGTTGCGACCATGCCGCTTCATCGGTGCAGGCATACACACCTTGCAAGTGACCGCTCTTCGGAGTTGTGCATCCGCCCGTATCATTGCGATTCGCCGGTCCTTCCCAATCAATTAAAAACTTCACCGGCAGGTCAGGGTAACGCGCCAACGCTCCCGACCCCATCGTAATCCCGTACGAATACGTCGCCACCCCAATTTTATTTTTATCTACATTCACCAACGTCGCCGCAAAACGAATCACTGCTGCTAATCCGTCCTGATGAATAGAACCATTGTTATCTTCTGTTCCCGCGCTCTGTCCGCGCCCATCCGGATCAAAGGTGACGACGACAAAACCCGCGCTTGTTAAATCATTCGGGTCATTTTTAAAATCAGTGCTATCCCCCTTGCCGCCCGGCACCAACACCAACGCCGGCGAGAGCGCCGAGCGCACCGGCGAATACACTCGCACAAATAATTTCACGTTGCTCGTCGGGTTCGTCACAGAATAAGTAACGCCATCCGTCGCCGTGCCGCCAAGCGGCGGGCGCGTGACAGGCGGCTGACTTGAACTTTGCAGCGACGGCGGACGAGTCGGCTGCGCCACCGGAGTCGGGGGCGCCGACTCTGTTTGTTTCGCCGCCGATGTCGGGGCGGCTGTGATCGGCGGCGCAGCTGTTGGCTCGGCGAGATCCGTTGTAACACTGCAAGCGAGAGAGAATACAATTGGCAATATAAAAATAACGCGTTTCATGTTTTCGATCTCCATTAAAAATTTTGGGTAGGGGCAACCCTTGCGGTTGCCCTGACGTGAAAAATTCTTGGGTAGGGGCAACCCTTGCGGTTGCCCTGATTGGCGTGGGCAAGCCCCGCCCCTACACGATCATTTCGTCGCCATCGCCACAATATCCTCCGACGTAACCACGCACACATTCTTCGCGGCATAACCCACCAGCTCATCGTACGCCTTCCAAATTAAATCTTGTTCCATTTGAGAACGCAGTTTAGACGAGTCGGGGGCGTTGAGGTTGAACGGCGGAGTGAGAGCTTTGGTTTTTTGCGTGTCGGAAAAATAGATCAGAGTCCACGCTTCGGCGCCGCTATACACAAAATTGTTTTCGTGAATGAGCGCGGTGACAAACGGCGGGCGCGAACCTTTCCACGCTGAAAGTTTTGTCTTGAGATAGCTGGTCGGGTTGAACTCGGCGGCTTTGGGAGTGGTGAGCATATTCCACCAAAATGATTCGTTAGCGCCCCAACGGGTCACGCTAAAGTCGCTGGGTCTCACCCACAATCCGTTATCTTGAACGAGTGGCTTGTTAAGATCAGTTCCGTCTTCGTGATACAAGATCGTCATCTTCGCGCCGAGATCGAGAAATACTTTTGACGCCGCCGCGCGGAGTTTGCGCTCATCAGTCTGCATCGAGACCACAACCGGATTGCGCCCAAACGTTTTCGCCACGTAGCTATAACCGCCGGGTTGAGTCTTGTCGAGATCGCCCGTTGCCGGGTCGAGGCGATAGGTCTCGTAATCGCGCAGAGTCGCGGCGAGAGTCTTGTCGTCTAAATTTTTCAAGCGTGAATCGAATCCGGTGTAAAGCGGATGCGGCGGGCGGACGTGATAACTGATCGTCATCTTGCTGTTCTTGAGT
>JACRLA010000246.1 GCA_016215145.1 Chloroflexota bacterium | reverse complement strand
TCGCTCACTTGGATAGATCGTTTGCTCGGAGTGGGGCAGGCAAGCGCCCACGACGTGCCATCGGATTGGTGGAAGATTGATTTGAAGACGGGCAAGATGGAACGTTTGACTCGAATCTATGACGTGGGGTTGTATGGCGGCTTTTCGCCGGACGGCAACCACATTGCCTTCATCGCCGTGAGCGGCGTCTACGTGATGAAAGCAGATGGAAATAATTTAACGCCGATCACGACTGTGAGTGCGGTGGGGACGTTGGAGTGGGTACCGTAAGAGGAACTACTCATTAATCGCCAACCACGCCCACGTATCCACCATAACTCGATTCGCGTTTAGGCTTCCTCACCGTATAAGTAATCATCGTGTCGGCGCGCGGTGTCGGAGCGTAACGAATTCGAGCGCTTCTTGGCGCGTTGAGGCATGGTTCTAAGCAAATGCTGTCCTTTAGCAAATCTCTGTTGGCGCGCAAGAAAAGTTTTCAAGACTTCAATAGAGAAATCTTCGGGAGACTTCTTCGCCTTTTTTGCCTCACGAGCCAGCAGATCATATACTTCCGGGGGAACGGTGAGATGGATCGCAACGGTAGTCATGATCGAATATCCTCTGGTTAAAAGTATACTTCATTTCCCCTTCTAACATTTTCTGATTTTTCTGCGGTGCTTGATTCTCATGGATATTGCTTCATGTCAATTAAGACTTGGCGCACACGAAGACGTTCAGGGCTATTCAATTTTAGAATTAGAGCCGTCACTCGGCCTTCAGGAGTTAGGGCGATAATCTCTGCGCCTTCCAATTTGAAATGATCACTCCACGTTTGTGTGCGAGGGTTGAACAACGGGGTTAAACGGCGAGTGTCGGGGTCAACAGAAGAGATGTCAGAGCCTTTGTGACGATTGCAATGAAAACAGGCAAGCGCAAGGTTATCCAGCGCAGTCTCGCCACCATGTTTTTCCGCCAGAATGTGATCGGGTTCGTGAGGCAAAAGCGTATCGCGTGAATGGACGAGGCAGTATTCACATCGCCCCTCTGCCCGCTCAAACACTTCACGACGCAGCGATGTCGAGATAGTGCTCACGACAAAGAAGCGAGCCGTTGACGAGCTCGGGCTTTTACCAGTGTCATAAACAAGTCCAGCGACTCGTATTGATCCAGTTCAGATTTTTCTAATGCCGTCAGGCTGTTTGCGCGGTTCTTTTCTAAAAGCTCGCGCACTCTTTCTTGAACTTTGAGAGACGGGCGAAATTCCACAAGTGCTTGTGGAGTTGGGGCGCTAGCGAGAAAGTCAATTACCTCACTATAGCCGTGTATTGTAGTCAGCTGGCGCAAACCTAGTTCAAGAATTTCAGGCAAACGATCACGGGCGGACATTAATTGTTCCGCTAAATTATCTGGCACGGCGATTGTCATTTGCACCATAGCGTTTCTCCTTATACTTTGTCTCGTCAAAGACGACAGTTGCCAATCCGTTTCGAGTATATCACGCCAACAAATTCCCCCATCCGAAAGGTGTTATTCCTAAAGTCGCGCGATTGAAATCGCGGCAACACAAAGCAAAATCCGTCCTTCGACACGCTCAGGACAGGCTCTACGCGGATTCAAGATCACGTCATCTCCAAACGATTAAGGTTTTTCCAACCCGTGCGCCTCTAACAACGCCACGTCGTTCAAAATTTTTTCCGTCGCGCCGTCGGCGACGATGAGCCCTTGATCCATGATCACCGTGCGCGGGAAGAGGTCGCGCACGAAACGGAGATCGTGAGTCGAAGCGAAGATGGTTTGGGGAAGAGTCTTGAGTAAATTGATTAGACCACGACGGGCGCGCGGATCGAGTCCGGCGGTGGGTTCATCTAGCACAAGTATTTCGGGATTCATGGAGAGAACGGTGGCGATGGCGATACGCTTCTTCTCGCCGACGCTGAGATGATGCGAGATGCGGTTGAGGTAATCGCTCATGTCTACTGCGGCTAACGCTTTCTCCACGCGCTGACGCACTTCGGCTTCGGGCAAGCCTTTTTGAATCGGCAGACCACAGACACGCACTTCGCCCTCGCCCATGAGGATGCCGTTGAAGTGCAGAAAGAGCGTGGACTTGCCCGCGCCGTTGGGTCCAACGAGCGCGACTTTTTCGCCGGGGGCGATGCTTAACGTTACGCCGTGCAAGGCGGCATGACCGTCGGGGTAAGAGAATTTTAGATTAAGGACTTCGAGAGTGTGGTGCATGGTAGAAGTGGAAAGTTGGAAGTTGGAAGTTCTAAGTTTGAGATTTGAGATTTGAAGTTAGATGAATCCGATTAACAGAACTGTCGCCAAACAGATTACCCAAATGATTAACAGCGTGACGTCGTGATTCGTGAGGCGCGGCGGGGCGAGAATTTTGATCTCGTCTTGGAAGCCGCGCGAGATCATGGCGTCGTAAATGCGCTCACTGCGTTCGAAAGCACGCAATGCCAAGTTGCCCACCATGCCGCCAGCGATCTTTCCGCGCCACCACAAGCTGCCGCCGCCTTTGTTGTCAATCGTGGCAGAACGCGCGGCGCGGGCGCGAAGCAAACGCAGAGCTTCGTCGGCGAAGACGAAGAGATACCGATACATGAAGCTGACAATGCCGACCAACGGTTTGGGGATTCGCAATTCGCGCATCGCCCATAACAAATCGGCGAAGCGAGTTGTGGCAGGCAGCATCATGGCAATCTGCACCGAGACCCACGATTTGATCAAGATGCTTAAGAAACGCACACTGCCTTCGGCGCTGATCGTGAACGAACCAATGTGAGCAATGGGTTGACCGACAATGGTGAAGGGAAGTGTGATCGCCGCCAACGCAAATGGAAGGGCGACGAAAGATCGTTTGAGGGCGTAGCTCCAACCCAAGCGCGATAAAGCAGCAGCCGCGAGCGAACCGAGCCACAAAAAGGTATACGGCAGCCACGCGCCGAACGGCAACACCGTAGCGGCGACGACAAATAAAATCGTGCCGATGATCTTAATGCGTGGATCGAGTTGATGAATCAGACTCGATCCACTTTTGTATTGATCGGCAAGGTGAATGTGAATCACGTTAGGCGTTGGCGCGTTTTTGTGCGCGACCAATGAGGAAGACTACGCTAAAGACGATAAGCGTGCCGAGCACAACTGCCACAATGCCGCCGACGATTTCGTTAGCGATGAAGGGGATGGTGTAATTAGGCAGAAGGTTGTAGAGAGGCGCGGTGGCTTTACCGAGAAAGTTGTATTGCGCGGCAACTTTTTCGAGACCGTCGGGGTCGGGTGAGGCGAGCGGCGAGAAGGCGGCGACAACGAGGGCGAGAGCTAAACCCACGCCGACCCACGCGGCAGAAGTTTGCGCGGGCGCACTCTCCCCGATTGCTAACAGATCGCGGCGCGCAGAGTAGATGAAGGTAAGCGCGCCCACAGTGATCACCGCTTCGATGATCCCCAACACGGCGTGAACAATTGCCATCGCTGGCACTGCAACGTTAAGTGGCGACGTTCCAGAAATTGCCAGTTCGATTCCGGCGGCAATCGCGCCGATCATCATCGAGAGCCAACCACCCACTGCGCCAGCGATCAACATGCTGTTACGCCCTTCGCCAAAAATTTTCTTGAGTTGTTGATAAATAAAATGTCCGGTGAACGCTGTGATAACTCCCATGTTGATGATGTTAAAACCTAAGGCGGTGATGCCGCCATCCTGAAACAAAATCGCCTGTACGCCGACGACGCTCGCCATGATCAACACTGCCGCCCAGGGACCCAAAATGATCGCCGCTAACACGCCGCCCAACAAATGACCGGACGTGCCACCGCCAACGGGAACGTTGATTGACTGCGCGGCGAAGATGAAAGCGGCGAGCACGCCCATCAACGGAATCTGTTTACCGCCGAGCTGCCCGCGCGTTTGGCGCAGAGCGTAAGCAATTGCAGCAATGGCTAACGCCCATCCCACAAGGGCAACAGCCGCAGATAAAAATCCATCGGGGATGTGTAAGGGTGCGGGTGAGTAGTGCATGGCAGGTCTCCTTCTATCGCTAGCAGGCTGTCGGAGAAACCCGTTTTCTCGGAGAAAACGGGTTTCTGATTAAACCCTTCGAGTCTTTTGACGACACTTGGCGCACAACCCGAAGAGCGTGATGTGATCCATGTCTACAGTGAAATCTTGTTCGCGCTCAACTTTGTTAAACAGTGTTTTCATATTGGTGTGATCGATCTGTTCGATCTTGTTGCAGTTTCGGCAAACCAGATGATGATGCGGGCTCTCTCCGGCGATCTCGTAATACATCTTGCGCCCGATCTGCGTCGCCACCACCAAACGCAACTCACACAAAAAATCTAAGTTGCGGTAGATCGTCGCCAAGTTAACAGAAGGGAATTTCGCCTGCACCCGTTTGTAGATGGCTTCGGGCGTGGTGTGATTGCCGCTGGCACAGATCACGTCCAGAATCAATTGGCGTTGAGGGGTGACGCGAAAGCCCCGCTCACGCATCAAGTTGCCGTAATCTTTGGTGTTGTGGGTCATGGTTTCTTATTGCAAGTTTTTGCAATAAGAATTGTAGCAAGGAATTATGAAAAATGTATTACGAACTTGCCGCGAATGCCCACCGCGAATGAATTCGCGGCTGAAACAACAAACGCGCTTAAAGCGCGTTTGGCGAGAGGTAGCAGGCGTTGAATTCATTCAACGCTGTTGCGGATAAAGGATCTTAAACTGATTCGGTACGTCGTTAGCGTAATTTTGCGAGCGCACCGCGCTACCGGGGGTCTGACCTATTAGATTGATTTTGCCATCACCGTCCACCAAAATAACTACCAGCTGATCAATCGGTGGATGCAGACATCGTGATTCCAATGCGACATTGAGCAACGCCGGAATCATCGTCACATCAATCTCGCCATCCCACTGGGCGTAAGCGTTGATGCCGGTCTCGTCAATCACAAATTCAAAACCGACGTTCTCGCGCGTGGCGGCAAAATGTTTTTGCATCTTCGCCCGCGCCTCTGTCCACTTGCAGCTTTGGGCAGGCGCGGCTGAAGTAGGCGCAGTTTGTTTGGTGCGTAAATAGCTCACGGTAAATGCGCTCGCTTTATTTTCGGGCGGCAGGTTGGCCACAGCATCATTCAACTTAATGGTTCCCGAAAACCAACCGTTGTAGTTTCGATCTACGACGATAGGGTTGATGACGTTAACCATTGAGGGCAAACATTTGGCGTCGCCCGTTGCCAATTTTGCGCTCACGGCTGCCGCACTGAGCTGCGCTACCGTTACATTCTTGGCAATTTGATCACCAACGGCATTGGGATCGATCTTCGGTTCGACAAACCAGATGTTAAGCACACGGTTGTTGAGGATGACGTTGTAGGTGAGATCAAATTCGGCGTAAGTGATTAATGGCTTAAGCGATTTGAGAAACGGATTCACCGGGCAGCTAGGTGTCGCCGTCGGTGGCGGCGGGGGCGTGATCGTTGGGGTGAGAGTCGGCTCGCGCGTTGGCGTGAGGGTGAGGATGGGAGTCGGCGGCGCGGGCGTGAAGGTTGGAAGTGAGGCGAGAGTCGGAGGAGGGGTCAGAGTCGTGCAAGCAGACAACATCACAGTTAACAACGTCAAAAAAAATCTTTTCATTGAAAGCCGAGATTACAGATCGCGCCACACCTGACAGGTCTTGCCAAATTTACCACCCGCCGAATTGTTACCAGACCTGTCAGGTGTTGTTAAATTTGAGAGTTTGTAGTTGGCACGAATACGTTTAACATCGGTTGGCTTAACCGTAAATCTGCGCGAAGGCGCAACCTCACCGCGCAAGATCGCGCCGCCTTCACGCACACTAGCAACCAATTCGTCAAATAATTCTTGTTTCATTGATATTCCTCTTCAACAATTTTTCGCAAGACTTTAAGTTGGTATCGCTCAAATTGCTCTCCCTCCATAATAGCGCAAACCTTAGATGGCAACAACAAAAAACTCACGCAAATTTCGCGCGAGTTAAGAGCGGAACAGTTAGATTTACTGGAAGGATAATTCGGATTTGATTTATTTATATTAACTCTTGTTATGGAATAATGAGCGTTTCAGACTCAACGTCAATCCTTGATAATGTTTCTCCACCCAACGAGTAGGTTATCTCAAGACGCTTTATTGAGTTAGGAACAGGATCGCCACCCAATTCTTCATTCGTGATATTAACTTGTAGATTGCCGTCCTTAATTTTGGATCGCAACAAGTTGGATACATCGAGCCACTTATCGCCCAACCCATATCTAGCGGAAACGATTATGAGTTCAGGTTTCTTTTTGAAAATAAAAGATCTTCGAAGAAACTTGAAATAATTCCAGTCAAATCGCAAAACGGAAATGAATAATGTTCCAATTACTAATCCAGCCAAAAAAATCCCGGCGGTATAAGTTACATTATTATCTTGTTGAGGTTTTTGTGATAAAACTTGCACCTCGCTAATTCCAGAGATTCGCGTGCTAACCTTAAACAAACCATCGGAACTCAAATCGGCTTTAGAGAAAATTACAAACTGCAAAGTAATCTCCTCGCCTTGATTAATTAATGTAGGAGATAGTTCAACTCTGGTTTCCGAAGCTCTTTGAACCGACACGTTAATGTTCTCAGGATAAGTCTTTGTTAAATTAACGAATGCAATTTGCGCTCCATTGATCACGCTAAAATTCATTGGCGATTCGTAATCTTTTAGCTCTATAGATTGATTTCCAGTATTTTTTAGATGTGCAATAACAGAGTAAACTTTTTCTACACGAGTGCCCTGATAATAGACGGATATTTCATTACTAAAAGCCGGCGATACACTTACCAGCAAAATTGGCTGTTCAACCACAAATTGCAGCGACCTGTTTGGTATAAAGATCAAAGCAAATACAAGGCCAATAGCAGTCGCTACTAAGCTCAGAACTCCTACCACAAAACCAGCTATAGCTAGTGGATCTCTTTTAGAATTATCAGGCATAAAAACAATACCCCGTGCGAAACATACTAAGCGCTAGGCTTTGCGCCAAACAGTTAATACGATTGACGATAAAACAATTAACACCGATAAAAACAAAAGCACTCCTATAGATACATTACTTAGTTGGAGAAACATACCCGTTGGCAAACCACTTGTATCGCCCAACTTAACAATCCACCCAATAAAACTGAAGAAAAAGCCAACTACGAAAGCTTCCCAACGCTGAACTCGTCGTCGGAAGTGGAGAGGCAATAAAACTCCCAACAAAATAGAAAGTGCGCTCAAAAAAGTTAGACCAACGATAATATCTCCTCCGAAGGTCATCGCGTATTTAATAACATCCCAAATAAAAGATGCTGGTAATTGCATTACTTACTCCTCTCCAAATTCAGCGCCAACAGTCTCGCCAAAATTTCATCATCGCTTAAATTGCTCTCCCACCGATATGCCGCAAACACCGCCTCATCCAATCGCTTGTGCGCTAAGTCCAGCCACGTTGGGCGTTCATTGTAAAGATTTGTCAGTGTCCGCTTTTTCAACTCCGCTTCGCTTGCCCCTTCAGGATTCAACCAGTGGTCACGCTGTTCAACTAATTCCTTCGCTACTTCTGCTATCGTTTTAACTTGTTTATCGCTTTTTGGCTCTTTACCAAGTGGGAAGGGGAAAGGGAATGTTTCAAAAGTTGTGGTGGGTGTATAGCGAAAGCCACTTTCTGCTTCACGTAGTTGTGTTCCAGTAGCTCGCGCCCACAATTCATGCGCTTTAGATTGCATTACGCCAAAGAAATAGTCATCGTTACGAGCAAAGACTACTATTTGATGATCAGGTATAGTCGGATGAGACAGCCATGTGAATAGTCGATATTTTGCTACGCTAGGTGTACCCACAAACCTTGAAAGTTTATCAATTGCCGCATGCATTCCGGGAGATGTTTCTCCGTGTTGCCACCAATACTTTTTTCGCCTTTCACGATTATTATTATCACGCTCTGGTTTAACAACCCGCTTAACGTACTCGAACGGCGCTTCATAAAATGAAGCATCGCCTTCGGTCATATCACTGAAATCAATAATCCACATATTTCTATTTCGCCGTGTAATATCTAAGCCATTGACCCAAGGTCGTACCACATCTGAATTTGATCTCCCGTTGGGGTTCTTGGGCAGACTTATCATCTTCATCGCAGTAGTCGAATCGATGTCAAAAGATCCTATTTTATATGTACCCAAATAGCAAATGCCCTTGTTTTCGTCTAAAGGTTTAGCACTGGTTAAGTCACTTGCTCCAGTTAAATCCGAATTGATGTTAGGTACATGATGATTATCTAGTAATCTATCTTTTTCAATGCCATTATCAAAACCGATCATTGAAACATGAACTGCTGCCCCATTCAGATACCAATTGCGATCTGACTGTGCCCAAAATATGTTTCCACTATTCTTAATTCGTTCTAGCACGGTTCGATTCGCGCCACCACGAATTCCTTGGGTTGCTAATAAGCCTGCTCGTTTAGCATTGCCTTT
>JACRLA010000245.1 GCA_016215145.1 Chloroflexota bacterium | reverse complement strand
CACGCTCAACTTCCCCACATACTCTTTCAACTTCACTTCCTCCTCGCCGATCTCGCCGATAGCCTTCAACGCTTCTTGAGTCTTTCCTTCACGCGCCAGCGTTTCAATTTCCAGCGCCAGCGCGGTCACGCGCGTCACACTAAACGTGGCGGCAGCCCCTTTGAGATTGTGCGCCAGGTGATGCAGTTCTTTCGCGTCTCCCGATTCCGCGGCATGAGTCAACTTCAGAATATCGTCCGGCAATTGCGCCGAAAATTGTTGCAGCAACTCGACCAGCATCTCGCGGTCGCCGTTGAATCGCGGCAGGGCGGTTTGCATATCCACCAGCGGCGCGGCGCTCTCTTGGATGGCGACAAGGGGTTTTGTCTTGCCAGTGCGGGTGGGCGGCGCAAATTGAGTCCAACGCTGGATCGTCGCAAAAACTTGATCAGGGTCCAACGGTTTCGAGATGTAATCATCCATGCCGGCCTCTAAACACTTTTCACGATCTCCCTTCATGGCGTGCGCCGTCATGGCAATGATCGGCGTATGCCGCGTTGTGCCTTCGTGATCGCGGATCATCTTCGTCGCCTCGAACCCGTCTACTTCGGGCATCTGCACGTCCATTAAAATTAAATGGTAAGGCGTGCGTTGAATTGCCTCCACCGCCAATCGTCCGTTTTCAACCGCATCCACTTTGTAGTTTGCGCGCTGCAATAAGTTGACCGCCACTTTGCGGTTAATGTGATTGTCCTCCGCTAATAAAATGTGGATCTCCTGATGGTCGCTCCTCGTTTTTTGTTGTTCGCTGATCGTATGCCGCGTGATGAATGTTTGCGGTTCGTCTTGCGCTTTCCGTTGCCCAAGCACGGTCTCTAAAATGCTGTGCAGCTGCGCTTGCTTGATGGGTTTAAGCAAATAACCGGCGCAGCCCAGTGTTTGCATTCGCGCCGCGTCGCCGCGCCGACCTAAAGAAGTGATGATGACCACCGGCAGATCCTGCCAACGCGAATCACCTTTGATCGCCTGTGTCGTATGTTCGCCATCCATCTCCGGCATTTGCATATCGAGCAGCACCAGCGAAAACGGATCGCTCGCAGACACTTCTAACACCGCCATCGCATTTTTGCCGTCGGTGGCAGTAGCCACACGGCATCCGAAATTCGTCAGCATTTTGCTCAAGACGAGACGGTTAGTAGCGTTGTCGTCTACGACCAGCACATGCGCGTTACGAAGATCCACCGTGGGCGCAACCGGTTGCGGCGCGTCTACTTCGCTTTGTTTCTCGAAGAGCACTGTGAACCAGAACGTGCTGCCTTTTCCGTCCTCACTCGTCAGCCAAATTTGTCCGCCCATCATCTCCACCAATTGTTTGGAGATGGTGAGCCCCAACCCGGTGCCGCCAAATTTGCGCGTGGTCGATCCATCGGCTTGAGTGAATCGCTCGAAGACTGCTGCCTGACGTTCTAAGGGGATGCCGATTCCTGTATCCCGCACCGAGAATCGCACCGTGACATTTGATTCGGTTTCCGATTCCAGATCGGCGCGAATGACGACTTCCCCTTTGCTGGTGAACTTGATGGCGTTGCCCGTCAGATTAACTAGAATCTGCCGCAAGCGACCGGGATCACCTTTCAAGCGTGATGGCACGTCGGGTTGAATCAAACAAGCCATCTCCAACCCCTTATCTTCCGCTCGTTGAGCGAGAGTGTCGGTGACGCCTTCCACCGTCGTGCGTAAATCGAAATTGATTGTGTCGAGTTCAAGCCGCCCGGCTTCGATCTTTGAAAAATCGAGAATGTCGTTCAACAGACTCAACAACGCTTCGGCGCTCTCGCGCGCCGTGTTGAGAAAATCTTTTTGCTCGTCGTTCAACGGTGTGTCCAGCACCAGTTCGATCATGCCCATCACGCCATTCATCGGCGTGCGAATCTCGTGACTCATGTTCGCCAAAAATTCGCTCTTGGCGCGATCAGCTTCTTCGGCTTGGCGGCGTGCCAGCGCGATCTCGGTGATGTCGTGATAAATGCCAAAGGCGCCGATCTGCACATCAGCCACCACCACCGGCACGCCGAAGATTTCCACATCCACCAACGTTTTATCTTTGCGCCGCCGCTGACCAATGCCGCGCACCATACTGCCGCTCATGGATTGCTGGGTGTAGGTGGTCGCCTCGCCGCGCGTGGACTCATCGGTGATCAACGAATCAATGTCGCGCCCGATCACTTCAGCGCGAGTGTAACCAAATAATTTTTCAAAAGCCGGGTTGCAATCCAAAATAGATTGATCAAAATCTATGATGACGATGGCCGTCGGGCTGTTTTCCACCAACGCCTCAAAGAATTGTCGGCGGCTTTCAATTTCTAGTTTGGCGGTCTTCTGTTCCGTCACGTCACGGAAGATCACCATACTGCCGCTCGTCTGCCCCTCACTATTTCTGATCAAGGCGGCGCTGATCTGCACGTCGAGTAAACGTTTGTCTTTCGTCAACCGTCGCGTTTCTGTCACCCGCACTTTGCCGTCACGGTACATCTGCTCGACCAAGAGTTTTGTCTCGGCTTTACTTTCTTCCGGAACGAAGTCGAGCCGCTTGCCGCTGATTTCGGATAACGACCAGCCAAATGTTTGCGAAAACGCCGGGTTCACATCCACCACATTACCGGCGGGGTCGTAGATCACAATCGGGTCGGGTGAAGATTCAATCAGCAAACGGTGACGCTCTTCGCTCTCGCGTAATGCTTGCTCGGCAAGTTTTTGTTCGGTGACATCGTGGTAGAGCGCCAGCACTCCGATCTGTTCACCTTCCACTATCACCGGCACGCCAAAAATTTCTACGTCCACCAGCCCGCCGTCTTTTCGGCGGCGCTTGCCAAATTTGTGGACGATGTTGCCGCTGGTCACTTGTGCCGTGTAGTTTTTTGCTTCAACGTGAATCGACTCGGCGGCGATCATATCGTCGAGATCGTGCCCGATCACTTCGGTGCTGGCATAGCCATAAAGTTTTTCAAAGGCAGGGTTGCAGGAAGTGATGCGATGATCTAAATCAAGAGTGACAACCGCCAACGGGCTGTTGACCACGAGCGATTCAAAGTATTGTTTCTGTTTGCGAGTCTCAAGTTCTATTTGCTTGCGTTCCTCAATCTCCTCGCCCAACTTCTGGTTCGCCTTCAGAATTTCGGCGGTGCGATCTTTCACCTCTTGTTCCAAGTGTTCGGCGATGCGCTCGACCTGATCGCGCTGTTTGCCTGCCAGCCCCAAATACAATCCCAGAAAGAACGGTGCCGAATCAATCACCCAGTGGAGCGGTTGCGTCGTGTGAGCATACACGAGCCCGGCAAAGGTTAACGGCAAGCCGCGCGCCAGCGTATCGAAGATCGTTGCGCCAATCGGGAAGCACAACCCGAATAACGCGCCGTAGAGTGCGTAACGCGCGGCATTGGTAGGAAGGAACTTGTAGAATAATCTCATCGCTAACCTCTTGGACAGCGCAAATTGCCAATTTGCGCTACAGAATTTCTTTAATCGCTTTTG
>JACRLA010000244.1 GCA_016215145.1 Chloroflexota bacterium | reverse complement strand
CGTCAGCATGATCTTGCCCACAAAGAGCGCGCGCTCGCCGAAGCGGTGCGCGCCGATGCGTTGGCGCTCGAAGCCGGACTGACCCGAAAGCTCGACGCGATTAATGATGAACGATTAAAGATTCTAGAGGCGGCGCGCGCCGAGGCACAAAAGGAAATTGAAGAGATAAGGGAAGAGGCGCGGGAGATGCGTCGCAAGCTGCAGGCGGCATCACTCTCGACAAAAGCGATCAAAGAGATCGAAGTATCCGCCGAAATGCTCACCGACGAGATCGAATCGAAATCCCCTTCGTCCTCTTCCGTTAAATCCGTTCCATCTGTTGACGGAAAAAAACGCCCGATACGGCTCGGCGATCTCGTGTATCTCTCAACTCTCAGCACCGAAGGCACGGTGATGTCGCTCACCTCCACCGAAGCCGAAGTGCAAATTGGGCGGATGAGGCTGCGCGCCAAGTTGGATGATTTGCAAACGATTGAAGAAAAAAAGTTGGAAGTGCTAAGTCCCAAAATCCCAATCTCTAATCTCCAATCTCCAATCTCTAACACCCACCCCTCCCCCGGTCTTGAGATCGATCTGCGCGGTCAAACCGTCGAAGAGGGTTTGCTTAATCTTGAACGCTATCTCGATTCGGCTTATCTGGCTCAACTGCCTTGGGTGCGGATCATTCACGGCAAAGGCACGGGCAAGCTGCGTCAATCGGTGCGCGACTTCTTGCGCGCCAGCGACATTGTGACCTCACACGAGAACGGCGCCGAGAACGAAGGCGGCGATGGGGTGACGGTGGCGAGATTAGCAATTGCGTAGGGGCAGGGCTCGCCCCTGCCCAATGCATCGGGCGACCGCAAGAGTCGCCCCTACAAAATATGTTTCCCTTCCAATATAAAAATAATTCTCTTCATTGCGACTCCGTCGCACTCACCACCCTCGCCCAAGAATTCGGCACGCCGCTCTACGTCTATTCGGCAAATCGTGTGCGCGAAAATTTTCGGCGGCTGGTCAACGCCTTCGCCAAGATCAACCCGACGATCTGCTATTCGGTTAAGGCAAATTCAAATTTGTCGTTGCTCAAAATTCTCAAAGACGAAGGCGCGAGCTTTGATATTGTCTCGGGTGGCGAGCTCTTTCGCGTTTTAAAAATCAACGCCGACGCGGAGCGCATCGTCTTTGCCGGTGTGGGCAAAACAGAATCCGAGATTGATTTTGCGCTTCAATCAAACGTGGGATGGATCAACGTCGAGTCGGAAGGTGAATTGATTCGCGTCAACCAACGGGCGCGCCGCCTCGGCGTCTCAGCCGTCGTCGCCATTCGCCTGCGCCCGGACGTGGACGCCGCCACGCATCACCACATCAGCACCGGACACACGACGAGCAAATTCGGCGTGCCGGTGAGTCTGGCGTTAAAGATGACTCGAATGAAATTAAGTAATGTAAAGATTCGCGGCGCGCACATCCACATCGGGTCACAATTGGGGAATCCTGAAGCCACGCTCAAAGCGATTGAGGTTGCGCTGGATTTTGTTGCGCGGGCGAATCAAGCTGGGGCGGAGATAGATGCGTTGGATGTGGGTGGCGGCTTCCCCGTAGCCTATCGCGCGGATGATCCAAAGCCCGACATCGAATCATTCGCCGCGCCGATTGTGGAGCGCTTGAGTCAATCGCCGATTAAAAATTTTCATCTGGAGCCGGGGCGATTCATCATCGCCGACACTGCCGCGCTGATGACAACGGTGCAATACGTTAAAGATCGCATCGCTATTGTGGACGCCGGGATGCAGACGTTGATTCGTCCGGCGTTGTATGAGGCGTATCATCAAGTGCTACCCGTAGAACAAGTTGGACAAGTTAGCAACTTGTCCTACGATGTTGCCGGTCCCATTTGCGAGTCATCCGATTTTCTGGCGCGTGATCGTGAATTGCCGAATCTTAAAAGCGGGGATTTGCTTGCCCTCACCCATGCCGGTGCTTACGGATTCTCAATGGCGTCAAACTACAACTCGCATCCATTGCCGGCCGAAGTGTTGGTGGAGGGTGAGCGTTATCGCGTGATACGTCAACGCCAAACGCTCGACGATTTAATTAAATTTGAGGACGGAAGCTCAATTCGCCAATAGGGTTAGGCAAGGGATTGATACCAGCAACCTCGACGCGGTTTCTACCATTGGACTTGGCTAAATAAAGCGCTTGGTCAGAGCGCTTCACCAATTGATCTACCGATTCGTCTTTTTGGTACATTGCCACGCCAAAGCTCGCCGTGATGACTCCGGCGCTATCAAAGCGATGTCGGACGAATGCCGAACGCAATCGCTCGGCGAGACGCTGCGCTTGTTCGAGGTCGGTTTCAAAGGTGATGATAAGAAACTCCTCACCGCCCCAACGCCCGAACTCATCACTCAAACGAATACACTGACGCACGATCTCCGCTACGTCGCGCAATGCCTGATCACCTGCCGCGTGACCGTAGTGATCGTTGACGTCCTTGAAGTGATCAAGATCAAACATAATCAGCGACACATTTCGTCCGTAACGTCGGGCGCGATCAATGGCTCGGTCTAACGTGGTTTGAAGATGCCGCCGATTATAAGATTGAGTCAAAAAATCCATGCTGGCGAGTTGAGTCATATTCTCGGCAAGGGCGCGCGAACGCATGTAGTGTTCGCGCAGCAGCGAGATCATCAGCAGCAGCACAATGTAGATCCCGCCGACAAGATACAACTGCGCCAAAACGACAATCTCTTTCAGAGTCTCGGGGTTGTATTCAAGACGCAGCGCATAGAAGACGCCGGGGATCAACATCAAACCCAAGAAGATCAACGAGCCTAGCAGCGCGTGATTTGTCTTGAAGATCAGAAAGCCCAGCACATACACCAACGGTATCCATACAGATAACGCCGATAGGCGCTGCACGGCGGCGCCATCGTTCATGAGGAGGGTAACTTTAAGCAAAAAATAAGCGAAGATTAAAACGTAGGTGAAAATCTCAAAGAGGCGCACATGCTTTTTATCGCGCACGAGGAGGAAAGCGAACACTGTAAAATACAACGCCATGAGCGGGTGGGCAACATAATCCAGTGAAGAATTGCGTCTTTGGATAGTTTCAAATATCCACGTCAGGCTCAACACGATGATCCCAATACAAAAAGCGCACAAATAGACTCGGCGCTTAAGGTCATAGATAATTGGATCATCGTGTCCAGTGAATAGCGACACCATTTGCTTTTTGAAAGAGTCACTGCTCATACTCTCCTCCGGAGATAAGCCAAACTTATACGTGTTTTGTCGCCCACCGTCCTCTCACATCCATAAAATGAATTAGAATGACATTCTAAGCCATGGGTAAAATCTCTCATTAACCCTGAACTCCCCGATACGCCTCTCGCGGTAACCCACCAATCTCAATTGATGCCCACTCTGCGTAAAGTTCTTTGGTTTGTCTTCATCGTCACAGGCGCATCCGCCATGATCACCCTTGGCTTTTGGCAATGGGGGCGTTTGCAAGAGCGCAAAGATTTCAATGCCAAAGTGATCGCCCAAACCAACGCGCCGCCACTAGCGATCAACGGTGAAGCGATTGAGGCGGCGCCACTGGAATACCGCCGCGCCACCGTAAGCGGCGTGTATGATTTTTCGCAAGAGGTGGTGTTACGCAATCGCACTTACAACGGGGTTGCCGGAGTCCACCTCCTCACCCCATTGAAGATCGAAAACAGCTCCAACGCCATCTTAATTGATCGCGGCTGGATTTCGTATCCCGATTCATTTCCATTCGAGAAGCGATCTAAATACGCCCAACCGACCGGGAGTGTTGCCGTCTCTGGTTTGATACGTCTAACCCAAACCCGACCGGATGCTCCCCTCGCCCCCGCCGACCCGCCCTTGAGCACCGAACTCCCGCGACTCGATACGTGGTTCTATACTGACATGGCGATGATTCAAAAACAAATTCCATATCCCATCCTATCGTTTTATATTGAACGGTTTCCCGCCACCGACCCAAATGAACTCCCCGCGCCAAATCCTGAATTAGAATTAAGCGAAGGTTCGCATTGGAGCTATGTCATTCAATGGTTCTCGTTTGCGATTATTTTTGCGGTGGGGAGTCTCGCGTTGATGCGACAAGATTTGAAACGCCGCCGCGCTTGACGGATGTTATACAATGAAGAAGAGGTTGATGAACTATGACTCTTGAACTTACACCCACACAGACCAAAGAAAAACTGATCACCGGCGAAGAACTTTGGGCGATGGGAAGCGCGGGTGATCTCTATGAATTAATCGAAGGGAGAATCATTTATATGAGTCCAACAGGTTTTTTACATGGTCAGTATGAAGTGGGTATATCTGAAAAGCTAAATAGGTTTGTGCGCCAACATAAACTCGGCAAAGTTGTGTCAGGTGAAGTCGGCGTCTACATCACACGCAACCCCGACACCATTCGCGCCGCCGATGTGGCTTACATCTCAAAAGAACGCTACGCACAGCACGACAAATCGAAAGGCTATCTCACCGTCGCGCCCGAACTCGTGGTTGAGATTCTTTCGCCGGATGATCGCTGGAATGACGTGACGCAAAAGATGCGCGAGTATTTCTCCATCGGGGTAAAACTAATGTGGATCGCCGACCCCCAATCGCGGAGGGTGTATGCCTATCGCTCCCCCACCGAGGCGCGCGAATTTAAAGCGTCGGACACATTAACCGCCGACGATGTGTTGCCAGGGTTCAGCGTGCCGGTAGATGAACTTTTTGAAGAATAAATTTCCTGCTTAGCAGAGACGTTCCGTTGAAACATCTCTACCGTTTAAAAAAATGAACAATCTTATTTCCATTTATGTCGCACACGGGCAAGTCGAAGCGCAATTGATTAAGAGTTTGCTCGAAGCCGAAGGCATCCCCGTGATGATCGCCCAAGAGGGCGCGGGTGCCGCCTACGGTCTCACCGTCGGCATCTTGGGCATCGCCGAAATTTTTGTGCGCGAGAAGGATGCGGAGGAGGCGAAGAGGTTGATTGAGGAGATGAAGCGGGATGAGGATGAGGGAACGATAAATGGCGAATCAGAGTCTTAACTCGTAGGGTGGTGACATATACTTATTTGCAGGTTATGGAATTCAGTAACATCATGTAGTCATTGGGCACACAGAGCATAACTGTCAAAAACGAACAAGAAGTCAATATGTGGAGAAAAATCGGAGGTGTTATAGGGATTGTGGCAATACTCGCATTAGTCGTTGCTGTTATACAACTACTACAAAGTAAAGAATCCGCCAACACGCAGGATTTAACGCAGGCTACACAGATTGCGGTTCTTGAAAAACAATTAAATGTGCAACGCGAAATGGCAACTTTTCAAGCGAGCACAAAATCTGCGCCAGTTACAACGGTAGCGGCAACGCGCATGATAGAGATCGTAAGCACGGCAGTCGCATCGGCAACTGTGCAAGTCAGGGCAAGAGCAACTGATGTTCCGTCTGTTCCAACTCCGCAACCACTTTCTGCGTCAACACAAATTTCCTTTGAGGATCTTGAGGACCTTCTGCCATCCCAGCGCGGCATGACAAAAGTATTCTCGCGTTATCCTAAAGGAACAGTCGAATACACAAAAATTGCGGTTGATGATGAGTTGCTCAGTGTCAAATTAGTTTGTCCTTCTTCTTCAACTGTTGTTACGGAATACTTCCCTTATGATCCAATCCAAAGTTCAGGAGAGAAACTTCTCCACTATAAAAGCCGAGCGTTTCAATTGCCACTAGGATGTCGTTTAGATTTTGAGATTAAAGATACGGCTGGAGTTAAAATTGGTTTTTCCGGGATAGAACGAACAACATCCCCATGAATTGCATCATTCTCTAGTTGAGGCAGAAAGTAAAATAGCAATGGTTATGAAACGTAAACATATCGGAAGCAACTTCGATGATTTTCTCAAAGAAGAAGGCATCTTAAGCGAAGTTCAAGCGACGGCTGCTAAGCGCGTGATCGCTTATCAAATCACGCAAGAGATGAAGAAGCGTAATCTCACTAAGAGCAAATTTGCAAGGCGAAAAAAGTTGCGCTGAAACAAAAATGTCGTGCGGCAGATCACGCATCACGTCTCACTCACCACGCCTCACTTCTGATACAACTCCACCAACACCCCACTGGCGCTTTCAGGGTGAATGAACGCCGCGCGGTAGCCGCCTGCGGCGATGATCGGCGTTTCGTTAATTAAACGAATCCCTTTTGCTTTCAAATCCACCAACATCTCATCCAAGTTATCCACTTCCAGCGCAATGTGGTGCATCCCCGCGCCGCGCTTCGCCAAAAATTTCGCCGCGCCGCTCGTTTCGCTGGTCGGTTTCACTAGCTCAATCTCGCTGTCGCCCGTCGGCAAAAAGGCGACGATGGATTCTTGCGATTTCACTTCTTCAACGTGTTCAACTTTTAACCCCAACGCATCGCGCCAAAAGGTGAGCGACGAGTCGAGGTCGGGAACGATGATAGCGACGTGGTTAATTTTTTTGATCATAGATTCGTTTTGGACAAGGAGAAGAGAAAACCGCGAAGGCGCAAAGAACGCAAAGGCTATTATAAATTGTTGACCATCCGCTTGATACCATGCTTCATCAAGGCGACGTTCCAATTGAGGATAAAGCCCAATTTCTGATTAGCCAGTTTAAGGTAAGTCAAGAGTTGAGCTTCGTGTAACGGAAGAATCTTTTCAACCGCTTTGTTCTCTACAATTACACTGCCTTCCACCAGCAGATCAAGTCTGTAGCCCGCATCCAGTTGTTGCCCATCGTACGTGATGGGTAATAGCACTTCGGTTTCAACTTTAAGCCCACGTTTGTGCAACTCGTACGCTAAACACTTCTGATACGCTGACTCTAACAGCCCCGGTCCCAGCGCCCGATGAACTTTGATTGCCGCGTCCACAATTTCTTTAGCAACTTTTTCGATTTCCATTTCGATCTCCCTTTCAAATTTTTTCTTCGCGTTCTTCGCGCCTTTGCGGTTTTCTCTTCTTCTTAGCCTTCAACGTTCACAATGTCGGGCGATATTCTCCCCACACATTCCTCAACGTCCCGCAAATTTCTCCGAGCGTCATATCACTCTCCACACACTCAACAAACAACCGCATCAAGTTCTCGCTGCCGCGGGCGGTAGTTTCTAAACGCGAGCGTAGTTCATTCACACGGCTGTTATCTCGCTTCGCTTTCAACGCATTAATCTTTTCGCACTGCGCCTTCTCGACTGAATCTTCAATCTTTAATCTTTGAATCTTTACATCATCTTTCACCACAAACTCATTCACGCCGACAACGATCTGCTCTTTAGACTCAACCGCTTTTTGATAACGATACGCCGCATCTTGAATTTCGTTCTGCACATAGCCGCGTTCAATCGCGCTCAACGCCCCACCCATCTCGTCAATTTGTTTGATGTAGGCAAAGGCGCGTTTCTCAATTTCATCGGTCAACGATTCAATCACGTAGCTGCCCGCTAATGGATCAACGGTGTCGGCAACACCCGATTCGTAAGCGATGATCTGTTGCGTACGAAGCGCCACCTGCACCGCACTCTCCGTTGGAAGTTGCAACGCCTCATCCATGCCATTGGTATGAAGACTCTGCGTGCCGCCTAACACGGCGGCAAGGGCTTGAATGGTGACGCGCGAGACATTGTTCATCGGTTGTTGCGCCGTCAACGTACTGCCGCCCGTTTGCGTATGGAAGCGCAGCATCCACGATTTTGGATTCTTCGCGCCGAAACGATCACGCATGATCGTCGCCCACATACGTCGCGCCGCGCGGAACTTTGCCACTTCTTCTAAAAATTGATTGTGCGCGTTGAAGAAGAATGCGAGTTGCGGCGCAAAATCATCCACGTCGAGTCCGGCGCTGATCGCCGCCTTTACATACTCAATACCATTCGCCAACGTGAAGGCAACTTCCTGCACAGCAGTGCAGCCTGCTTCGCGGACGTGATAGCCGGAGATGCTGATCGTGTTCCACTCCGGCACTTCGGTTTTGCAAAATTTAAAAACGTCGGTGATGAGCCGCATTGAAGGCGCGGGCGGAAAAATGTACGTACCGCGCGCGATGTACTCTTTCAAAATATCATTCTGAATCGTGCCGCGCAATTTTTTCGTTTCAACACCCTGCCGCTTGCCGACGGCAATATACATCGCCAGCAAAATTGAAGCGGGCGCGTTGATGGTCATGCTGGTCGAAACTTTGTCGAGCGGGATGCCCTCAAACAATCGCGCCATCTCATCCAACGATGGAATCGAAACGCCGACTTTTCCGACTTCACCTTGCGCCATCACGTCGTCGGGGTCGTAGCCAATTTGTGTTGGCAGATCGAAGGCAATGGATAAACCCGTTTGTCCTTTGGCTAATAAAAATTTGTAGCGCTGATTCGATTCTTCGGCGGTGGCGAAACCGGCGTATTGGCGCATCGTCCACAAACGCCCGCGATACATAGTCGGCTGCACACCGCGCGTAAACGGATATTCGCCGGGGAAGCCGCCATCGTCACCATAGACTCTTTCTAATGGGATGCCTGATGACGTCTCAAATTTTTCTTTTCGTTCGGGATTTTTCTTGAGGAAGGGGAAGAGGGTTTGTTGTTCCCAGTGTTCACGCGACAAATCGGTCATAACTTAATCGCGTGATGCGTGAAGCGTGATTCGTGAATGCAACTCACGCATCACACGTTACGAATCACGTTCAAATATATTTCAACCTAAACTCAATCTTCGTAAATTTCAACTGCCACGCCCGCGACATTTGCTCATTCAACAACTCAAGCGCGCGACCTTGCGCTTGTTTCGACTCGCGCGCCGTTTGCACGCCCATCTCTTGAATCGCCATCACCAAATTATCCCCGACGGTTTGCTCTATGGGTTGCTGCGTCTGCATCGCAGCGATCACGGCCGGAGTCGCGTCAATGATCTTGCAAGTGAATCTACCCCACACTTCATACTCACCCGAGCTATCCGAAACCGTAAGACCAGACGGCAACTGAAATGTTTGCTCATCTAAATTAACAAGCATCACTTGGTCGATCAACGGGATCACCCAGCGCGTGCCGGGTTCAAGTTCGCGCAGCAAACGCCCAAAGCGAAAGACCACGCCGCGCGAGTTGTCCGGGATTTTTCGCAATGAGGTGAGCATGAACAACATGCCCAACACGGCAATGCCGATTAATAACGCTAGATAAAGAACGCCGCTCATCCGCTCACCGTTAATAAAATTTGATTCTGTTCTACGGTGTCGCCGCCTTTTGCCTTGAGGCGCGATACCGTTCCTTCACGCGGCGACTTCAACTCATTCTGCATCTTCATGGATTCAAGAATCACCAAGATGTCGCCCTTCTTTACTGTTTGCCCTTCGTTCACCACGATGGCGACGATGAGACCAGGCATGGGCGACTTAAGATGAAAGTCGCCGCTTTGGGCGACGGCGCCACCGGCGGATTTTGCCAATCGCACCGCGCGTTCATCTTCCACTTTCACATCATACAGATCGCCGCGCAGCAACACGCGCCAACCTTCATCACCTTGATCGACAAACGC
>JACRLA010000243.1 GCA_016215145.1 Chloroflexota bacterium | reverse complement strand
GAGGCACTTCGACTCTTCGCCGAGCAATGCGGTATCCCGGTTGCCGAAACGATGGCGGGCAAAGGCGCGATGCTCTACGATCATCCACTTGCGCTTGGCGCGATGGGAGTCACTGGCACGCCGGGAGCGAACATCATGGCGCGTGAAGCCGATCTCATTATTGGTATTGGCACGCGCTATAGCGATTTCACATCAGCATCGAAAACCGCGTTTCAAAATCCAAACGTGCGCTTCATCAGCATCAACGTCGCCGAGTTCGATGCGTTTAAACACAACGCCCTGCCCCTCACTGCTGACGCGCGAGTGACGCTTGAAGATTTAACGAAAGCGTTGAAAGGATTCGACACGGGATCAGAATATCGCGGACGCGCGGCGAAGTTTAATAAAGAGTGGGATGCCGAAGTGAGCCGCATCTATGGACTCGAACACGGCATCCCCGTGAGTCAAGGCGAAGTGATCGGCGCAGTGAACACTGCCTCAGGCGCGGAAGATGTTGTTTTGTGCGCGGCGGGGAGTCTGCCGGGTGACCTGCACAAATTGTGGCGCACTCGTAATCCCAAAGGCTATCATCTTGAGTATGGCTACTCGTGTATGGGCTACGAGATCGCCGGTGGCTTGGGCGCGAAGATGGCTGACCCGAGTCGTGAAGTGTATGTGATGGTCGGCGATGGATCGTATTTGATGATGTCGCAAGAGATCGTCACGGCGATTCAAGAAAAAATTAAATTGATCATCATCCTAATTAACAATCATGGTTTTGCCAGCATCGGCGGTCTGTCGAATGCGGTTGGCAGTAGCGGGTTTGGGACGCACTATAAGTTTCGGGATGAGAAGACGGGTCAATTAAACGGAGACCGCATCCCCGTAGATTTTGCGATGAACGCGCGCAGTTTGGGCGCGCGAGTCATCGAGGCATCCGATTTGCCATCGTTTACATCGGCGTTGGTGGAAGCGAAGAAAGAGAATCGCACAACCGTGATCATGATTGAGACAGACCGCGAGCAACGAGTTGGCGGATATGAGTCGTGGTGGGATGTGGCAGTGGCTGAAGTTTCTGAAATCGAAAGCGTAAAGCAGGCGCGGTCTGCTTACGAAGAAGCGGTGAAGAAGGAAAGATATTTTTTGTAGCGAAGGAGAAAATTAAAATGACATTACGAATTGGATTGATCGGCGCGGGGCGGATGGGGACAACGTTTGCCCATCATCTGGCGTTCACCGTAACTGACGCCGACTTTGCTGCGGTTGCCGACTCTAACGTCGAGACGGCGAAACAAGTGGCGGCACGATACGGAGTCAAAAATAGTTATGGTGATTATCGCGCGTTGTTAGATCAAAAAGATATTGAGGCGGTGGTCATTGCCTCACCCACCGGCACGCACGCCGAAGTGGTGAAAGCGGCGGCAGAGGCGGGCAAACAAATTTTTTGCGAGAAACCGTTGGCGCTGACGTTGAAAGAATGTGACGAAGCGCTCGCCGCAGTTGAAAAAGCAAAAGTGAAATTGCAGATCGGGTTTATGCGGCGTTATGACCCGGCGTGTGTGGCGGCGAAACAGCAGATCGATTCGGGGGCGATTGGCACGCCGGTGATGTTTAAATCTATGGGGCGTGATCCGAAGCGCACCAGTTTGGAATTTGCCAAACGCGAAAACGGCGGTGGCTTAATTCTGGATATGGGCGTGCACGATTATGATTTGGCGCGATGGTTGATGGGCAGTGAAGTGGAGCGCGTATATTCCGAAGGCGGATGTTTGGTCTACCCAGAATTAAAAGAGGTCGGTGATATTGATAATGCCGTCGTGAATTTAAAGTTTGCCAACGGCGCGGTGGGCAATGTGGATTTGAGTCGCAATGCGGTTTATGGTTACGATGTGCGGACGGAAGTGATCGGTTCAAAAGGATCATTGTTCATCGGCAACCTGCAGCAGACGCCGTTGTTGGTGATGACTCCTAATTCAATTACTCACGATACCATTCCGTATTTCATGGAGCGATTCGTCGAAGCGTATCCGGCGGAGATTCGTGATTTTGTGAGATGCGTGATGGAAGATCGCCAACCGCAAGTGACGGGGCGCGATGGGCGCGCGGCGGTTGCGATTGGGGTTGCGGCGACGAAGTCGTTGGATGAGGGGAAGCCGATAACACTATGATTCAAATTGCCAATGCCCCCTGCTCTTGGGGCGTGATTGAGAATATCGAAGGGGAGCGCGCTGGTTATGTGAAAGTGGTTAATGAAATTGCCGAAGCGGGTTACGCCGGAACAGAACTGGGTGATTGGGGATTTATGCCAACGGATCCGAAAAAACTTTCGCAAGAGTTGGCGGCGCGGAAATTAAAGTTGATGGCGTCGTGGGTTAGTATCCATTATGCGGATCGCGTGGCGCATGAGGCGGGTGAGAAGCAAGCGGTGATGATCGCGCGATTGTTGGCGGATGTGGGAGGGCTTAATTGTTTTATCGTGTTGGGTGATGATCATAGTGTAATGCCTACACGAGGAAACAACGCCGGAAGAATTAAACCCGAACACGGGTTGAGTGAAGAGGATTGGAAAATTTATGCTGAAGGAGTCGATCGTATTGCGCGCGCCGTGAAAGAGAAAACAGGATTGCGTTGTGTCTATCATCATCATTGCGGAACGTGGATTGAAACGCCAGAGGAAACAGAAAAACTTCTCGCCCTCACCGACCCGGCTTATGTGGGTTTGTGTTTCGACACCGGGCATTATCGCTTCGGTGGCGGCGACCCCGTAGAGGGATTGAAGAAACATGCCGCGCGCGTGTGGCACGTTCATTTTAAAGATCACGATCCGAAAATTCACGCAAAGGTGATGGCGGAGAATTGGAATTACGTCAAAGCGATTGGCAGTGGAATCTATTGCGAGTTGGGCAAAGGCGACGTGGACTTCCCTGCCGTGTTGAAAGTTTTGAACGAGATGAAATACGATGGCTGGATCGTGGTGGAGCAAGATGTGTTGCCAGGGATGGGTGCGCCAAAGGAGAGCGCGAAGAGGAGTCGGGAGTATTTGAGGGGGTTGAGATATTAGATTAGTAAATGGTAATTGGAAATTAGAGATTGGAGATTGGAGATTGGAGATTGGAACATCACATCAAGCCGAACCATGATACGAAAACTTTGATTGACATCACGCCGGGATCGGCGGGGTGGAAGTATTTGAGTTTTAAAGTGATGACGCTCAAAGCGGGAGAGAAGTTTCAACAAGCGACAGAGGGCGAAGAGGTTGCGCTTGTGCTACTTAAGGGCGAGATGCGAATCGAAGTGGATAAAGAACGATTCGAGATCGGGCGCAAGAATTTTTTTGCCGAACTGCCGCATGTGTTGTATGCGCCGCCGCGCAAAACGATCCGCGTTGAAGCGATGACGGATGTTGAATTCGCCATCGGCGGCGCACCGGCAGAGGGGAAGTACCCGACGCGGTTGTTTGCGCCAAGTGAGATGAAGGCAGAAGTTCGCGGCGGCGGCGCGGCACGACGGCAGGTCAATCACATTTTGCAGCATCCACTTCCGGCAGAACGTTTAATTTTGTTCGAGGTGTATGTGCCGGGAGGCGCGTGGTCGGGCTGGCCCCCGCATTGCCACGATGGTTACATGGGTTCGCCCTATCTCGAAGAAGTTTATTACTATCGCATCGAGCCGCAAAACGGTTTTGCCATTCATCGCAACTATCGCAAGGATAAAAGTTTTGACGAGTTGTTCACTGTGCAGAGCGGCGACGCGGTGTTAGTGACGCAGGGGTTTCATCCGGTTGCCGCCGCGCCGGGATCGAATGTTTACTTTTTAAATTATCTCGCGGGCGATCTGTTGAATGATGCGCGCGGGACTCCGCCTTTTGATGATCCGGATTATGCGTGGATCAAAGATCGGTGGGAAGAGAATTTGTTGAAGTTGCCGATTCAAAAACCTAAACACGAATGACCCGAATGTTTCGAATTTGACGAATAAAACAAAATGGAAATTCGTGTTATTCGTTTATTCGAGTCATTCGCGATTAAGGTGCGTAAGTCCGGTTAATTATCAAATAGGAGAAAAAAACATGACCACATCATCTGTGCGCGTCGGCGTGATCGGCGCGGGACGAATCGGGAAGATTCACGCCGGGAATATCGCCACGCGAATCCCCAGCGCGACTCTGGTTGCGGTTGCCGACGTGAACGCGAAAGCCGCCGAGGAACTTGCGGCGAAGTGGAACGCCAAAGCTGTCGCCGACTACCACGAGATCTTAGACGATAGAAGAATTCAAGCAGTGGCGATCTGCTCGTCAACAGATACGCACGCCAAGATCGTGCAAGAAGCGGCAGCTGCCGGCAAACATATTTTTTGCGAGAAACCGATTGATCACACACTGGAGAAAATTGACGCGGCACTCGCCGCCGTGAGCAAAGCCGGTGTGAAGTTGCAGATCGGATTCAATCGCCGCTTCGATTCTAATTTT
>JACRLA010000225.1 GCA_016215145.1 Chloroflexota bacterium | reverse complement strand
CGTGCGTGGCTTCGAGCCGTTTACCGTTTGCTTGAAAACATTCGCCGAGTAGTTGATGTGCGGCGGCGTTTTGCGGATCGAGGCTGATGACACGTTCAAAGTTTTCGCGGGCGTTGGCGGCATCACCTTGTTCAAGGATGATGCGCCCGCGCTCGATCAAGTTGTTGACGTTAGCCGGTTCGCGTTCCAGTGATGATTCAATCGCTTTGCGCGCCAGAGTCAATTTGCCTGCGCGCCGATAGCAACTGGCGAGGGCGCAATAAATTTCGGCGGACGGGTTTTTGGCGACGGCGGCTTCGAGCAAAGGGATGGCTTCTTTAAAATTTCCGAAGAGGGCGAGGGCGCGCGCTTTCCACACGCTGACGGCATTGGCATCCGCGCCAAGATCGGCGGCGCGTTCTAGTTGATTCATGATCTCTGCTCGCTCCGTTCCTTCGATTTTTGAAAAATTTCCAATGGGAGCAGATTCTTTTTCAAGGATGAGGGCGCGAGTGAGATTCATTAGCGACTCGGCATCCTCGGGGCGACCTTTGGCTACTTTGCGGCTGGCGGCGACACTTTGCGCGTGATGATTCGTTTTCAGAAAAACTTCGGCGGCGGCTGCCAAGACATCGGTTGAATTCGGATCAAGTTCAATGGCGGCTTCGGCGGCGGCTTTGGCTTCGGCGCGTTTGCCAAGTTGAAGATAGACGCGCGCCATCTCTGCCTGCGGTTTGCCGAGATGCGGCGCGAGTTGCGCGGCGCGTTCCAACGCGCTGAGGGCGCGATCATTTAAATTTTTGGCGTGATACGTTTCGCCGAGCATCAACCACACGTCGTGATCATTTGGAGTCAAGCGTGAGGCGCGTTCCAGATGCGGCAGTGCGGATATCCGGGATCAGCGTTAACCTGCACGAGGCTGAGATCATTGTTGCCGGCGGCAGAGTAGCAGGCGGTGAAAAAGGCGTTAAAATGCTTGAGGAGCTTGCGAGCGAAACATCTTGCGGCGATTCTTGTGCCGCGCGTTGATACGAGTTGAAGGCTTCGAGATGTTTGCCCTGATTTGAAAGTGCCGCGCCAAGTTTGGCGTGAGTCGCCGCGTCGTTGGGGTGTTGCACGAGATTCTTTTTCCACAACGCAATCGCCGAAGCGTGACGGGCGAGATTCCACAAACATTCACCGGCGCGGCGCAAATGATTTGGGTTGAGAGGGTCAATGGCGGCGGCGCGGGCGAAAGCGGTTTGGGCTTGATCGAATCGTCCAAGCAGGATATTGGCTTCGCCCAACGCTTTGACGATGTCCGCCCGACTCGGATCGAGCGACATGGCTTTCTCAAAAACTAAAACGGCTTCACCGAAATCTTTGAGCTTCAAATAAAGTTCGCCTAACCCCACAAGGATCATCACCGAGTTCGGCGCGATGCGTAACGCTTCGAGATACAAGGTGCGCGCCATTTCGAGTTGGTTGCTTGCCGCGAGAAGTTCTGCGAGTTCTTGACGATATTGCGGAATTTCGGGCGCCAGATCAATTGCTTGTTTTAGAACTTGCGCGGCGTGCGCGGTGTTGCCGGCTTTGCGCGCGCAGTGGGCGAGCGTGGACAACAACAAATGATCGTCGGGCGCGAGTCGTGAAGCGGCTTCGTAACTATTTACCGCCTCTTCCCATAAACCGGCGGCGGCGTAAGCCTGCGCCAAAGTTTTTTGCAAAGAGAAATTTGTTTTGTCGTTTTCGGCGGCGTCTCGCAGCGCGGCGATTGCCGCTTCGTGTTGTTTGAGCGCGAGACAGCACACACCGAGCTGCACAATGAGTTCGGAACGCTTCGGGTCAAGGGCGAGGGCGCGTTGATACGTTTCTTGCGCGGCTTTAAATTCTTGGGCGTGTTCGTAGATCGCGCCGAGTAAGGTGAGCGAATCGGCGTCGTCGCAGTCTTTCACAACGGATTCGAGAGCGGGGCGGGCGATGGCGTGATGATTAAGTTGATAAGCGACTCGCCCCAGATCGCGCAGCAGATCTACGGGGATGCCGCCAACCGCTGACGAATGGGCGCGTTGATACACTGCCAACGCTTCGTCGAACCTGCCCAGCGATTCGAGCGTGCGCCCTAAAATAATTTCAATCGGCGAACGATCTGAAGCGGTGACATTGATGAGGGCGCGTTGGAGAGAGTCGAGCGCCTCTTTGTGGCGATGTTGAGCGTGATACAGTTCGCCGAGTCGTTTGTGAATCTGTCCGCGACTCGGATCGAGTCTGACTGTTTGGTTGAAGGACTGGATCGCTTCGTTGGGTTGATTCAGTAGGGCGTAGAGATCACCTAGATCGGCGTAGAGGCCGGGATCGTCGTTACAGTATTTGCATCCTGCTTGCAGTGCGGCAAGGGCGCGCTGTGGATCGTTTTGCGCGCGATGATATGCGCCGACGGCTCGCCATGATTCGCTAGATGTAGGGGCGAGATCGGTGGCGCGGTTGAAGTATTCAAAGGCTTCATTCGTTCTGCCGAGTTGGGTTAACGCTTTACCGATGATGACTAAGACTTCCGAAGTCTCCAAGACTTCTGAAGTCTTGAGTGCGGTTGCTAATGCGAATTCGGGTTGATTTGCCTCAAGCGCGGTTTGGGCGAGTTCGATTTGCAGTTTGGGATCGGGATCGCGGGCGATGGCGCGTTGATAGTGAGGGATCGCCGATACGGGGTTGTTGCGCCGTAAGGCTTGCGCCAAGATTTTTCGGGCGAGGGCGTTTTCAGGATCGAAGCCGAGCGCAGCCCAAGCGTGATCTTGCGTTTTGGTTTGATCGCCGTAAGCCGAAAAGTATTTTGCAAGATTCAGGTGAAGAGGCGCGGGGGAGGGCGATGATGCTAGAAGTTTTTCCCAAAGCTGCGCGGCAGAGTCGGCGTCACCGAGTTGGATCAGCAAATCGGCGCACGAGGTTAATGAGGGCGCATCACTTTCATTCGAATCACGAATCTTGATCAACAGATCACGCGCCAGATCAACATTGCCTGCCTTGTGATACACGCGGGCGGCGGCGAGGAGGGGCGAGGATGACTCGGGCGGAAACTTCCGAAGTGCTTCGCAAAACTTCGGAAGTTTGGGCGCCGAGCTCGACCAGCGCGTTTTGTGTGTCGCCCATCATCGCCAGTGCTTCGGCGATGAAGATGCGAAGATGATCGGCTTTGGGGCGCATGGCGCGCGCTTCGCGGAAGGCGGCGAGGGCCGAGACGGGATCGTTGTGATCGAGGGCGAGATGGGCGTGGCGCAGTGTGAGATCGGTGGCGAGCGTGAGTGATGACTCGATGACGCGCGAGAGCGAGATGGGTTGCGCCGAATAGTCGCTGAGAAAAATATGGTCGAGTTGATCGGCGAGAGCGCGGTGCGCCGAAGGCAGGTCGCCCGGGGTCGCCCGGAAGATTTAATCGTCCTGTGCCTTTTGCTTGCTTAGGCGCGAGGACGCGCGCGACTTCAGGCGAACCTTTTAATGAAAAGTGATTGGCAAGAGAGACCTTGATCGCGGTGGGATAGGAATTGATTAGTAATTGGTAATTGGTAATTAGAGAGGCGGGTGTCTCGTTGACAATAAGAATCCGCGCGGCGAGTGCGGTCAGCTCGTGATCGATGAGCGATTTGATCAGGATGGATGGGTTAGGGATGATGGCATAAAGGCAGACGAGCGGGATGCTCCAATCGCGCAGAGAATTTTTTGCGTCGAGTACGAGCGAGGCAAAATGTTGAGTGGCTTGCAGCCGATCTTTGAGATTGAGCGCGGCGAGCGTTGCTTGCGCCAGTTCGGGAAGTTGTTGACCCTTGCTTCTTCGCTCTTGACCTTTAACTTGCAAATAGACTTTGCCGACGATTCCCGGTCTCCACATCTCAACCGTTTGGCAGGTGGTGGCGAGTGAGGCGCGCGCGTCGTCTTCGCATTGATCGAGTAGATCGCGTAACGTTGGCTCAACGCGAATGCGACGATTGACTTCAGACCAGATCGATTCGGGGAGGAGGGTGAAGAAGGGTGGCATGGGGGCGGGTGGTGGATGGCTGATAGTGAATGGCGGATGGCGTGATACGTGATACGTGATGCGTGATGCGTGATACGTGATACGTGATAAGTGATAAGCGATACGCGATGTGCGATACGCGATGTGCGATACGCGATGTGCGATACGCAATTACGCGACGAACATTACTGCGTACGATGCCGTGATGAAGCCTGCGCCGAATATAATGAGGAACGCGCCCACGCCCATTGAGGTGCGAAGCAGGTTGTTCACCGATTCGTTTAATTGCACGGCGGCTTGCACGACGTTGGTGATGTCGCTCGTGATAGACTTCTGCCCAAGTTTGGCAGATTGGGCGGCGAGGGTTCTGGCATGATTATTGAAACCGAAGCCCACAAGTTTAAAGAAGCCCGCGCCAATGAACAGCACGCCAAGCGAAAGCAATGTTGCGGCGAGAACAGATCGAAAGGTTTCAGGGGTGAATAGCATGAGACGCTCCTTACGCGATGGTGGTTAAGTGATCTAGAGTGCAAGATGTGTGCCGAAAGATAGAAGTTGGAGGTTGGAAATCCTAAGGCGCGCTCCCGTCATTCCGAGCGGCGGTTTCCGCGAGGAATCTCTCGGATTAGTCAAAGAGATTCCTCGCTTCACTCGGAACGACAGATCGAACTTTCATAAAGAGAGGACGAATGAAGATCAAACTATTTTTAGCGTTGAGCCTAATAACTTTGGCGGCGTGCGTCAACAACCCAACGCCCGCGAACAACCTGCCGACAGATTTTTCTAACGGCGTGTGGCGCGGGATCACGATTGGGAAATCGAATGAGCAAGATGTCTTGAAGATTCTGGGCACGCCCAACGAGAAGATCGCTCAAAGCGGAACAACTATCTATCGCCGTGACGGGCGGCAGATCATTCTGCAATTTGCGGATGGCGTGGTGGATCAAGTGACGATAAATTTTGAGGAAGTGCGCGCGGCGAGTGGGGCGCAGATCATGTTGGATTTGGTGAAGGCATTGGGTCGCCCCGAATGGGTGACGTGGTCGCCGTTAGAAGAATCGCGCACGTTGATTTGGGCGAACAAAGGGGTCGCCGCCACCGATTTGGTGAACCGTTTGAACGTGGATGCGCCACAAAATTTAATTCGCGGTATGGATTTGTTTCCCAAGCTAGAACTGGGCGCTTACAAGCAAAGCAAATACTACTTGGCGCGCGTGCCGCCAACGAATCCGAATTTGGCGAGCGATGGATCGTTGGGGAAGATCGAAGACCCGTTTAAGTGGGAGCTATTCTTAACGGTGACGGCGACACCGTAATCCGACTCGATGACTCGCAGTTGCTTCTATTGGGCAAACGTCCCGAAGGTTTTGAAAAATAGCGAGATTGACGCAAACCAACCTTCGGGACGCTTCAGCCATTCTGTGCATTCAGTCGAAAAATCAACCGACATATTTCAAGCAACTTTCGTCTATTAAAAAGAGATGCCGTCACGTAAGATTGACGGCATCTCTTTTTTGTGAGGTCAACTATGGAACTGGCAAAACGTTTGGGCGGTCTGCGCGAGTCGTTTATCCGCGAGATGACTCGTTTGGCAATTACGCATAATGCGATCAACCTGTCGCAGGGCTTCCCCGATTTTGATCCGCCGCGCGAAGTGATTGACGCCGCGCATCGCGCGCTGGATAGTGGCAGCAACCAATACACGATCACCTGGGGGATACCGCCTCTGCGTCAGGCGCTTTCTGCCAAGATGAAACATTGGTACGGTCTCGACTTCGATCCTGATCAAGACATCACCGTTACCTGCGGCGTGACTGAAGCGATCAGTGGAACGTTCATGGCTCTGCTTAATGCGGGCGACGAAGTGATCATCATCGAGCCGTATCACGAAGGGTATGCGCCCGAAGTGATCTTCGCCGGGGGTGTGCCGCGCTTTGTGGCGTTGAGCGAACCCGATTACGCGCTCGATCTCGATCTGTTGCGTCAAGCGTTTAACTCGCGCACCAAAGCCATCATCGTCAACACGCCGCACAACCCCACGGGTCACGTCTTCACTTGCGCCGAACTTGAAGGCATCGCCAAGTTGTGTCAAGAATTCAACGTCGTCGCCGTCACCGATGAAATTTACGAACACATCCTTTACGATGATCGCCAACACATCCCGCTAGCAAGCATTGACGGCATGGCAGATCGCACGGTGACGATCAGCGGGTTTAGTAAAACGTTTGCGGCAACAGGTTGGCGACTCGGTTTTGCTTTTGCGCGCGGCGCGTTGAGCAAAGCCGTCCGCACCGTGCACGATTTCACGACGATCTGCGCGCCCGCGCCGTTGCAGGCGGCGGCGGTGTCCGCGCTTAATTTGCCCGACACGTATTACGCCCAAGTGAAAAGCGATTACGCCCAACGCCGCGAAACGATCATGTCTATCTTGGCAGAATCAAATTTCATCGCGCGCGCACC
>JACRLA010000224.1 GCA_016215145.1 Chloroflexota bacterium | reverse complement strand
TTGGCTAACGCGGTGAGGGTCAGTAACAAGGCGCACGCGGCATTATTTACAACGAGTGCAGATTCGGTTGAGGTGAGTTGCGTTAAGAGTCGCTCGGCGTGTGTCGTGCGCGATCCGCGTTCACCTTTTTGCAGATCATATTCGAGCGTGGAGTAATGTTGAGAAACGTTCACCATCGCCTTGATAGCGTCTTGCGAGAGAAGTGATCGCCCCAGATTGGTGTGAAGGATTACGCCTGTGGCGTTGATAACAGGACGAAGGGTTGGGGTGAGCTTGGCGAGGAGATCACGGTGTGCGTCGGCGATCAAAGTTTCTGACGTGGGGGCGGCGTCACCGTGTTTAATTTTTGCGCGGGCGAGATCGAGTTGGCGTCGCAGCGCATCCAACACGAGCGGCCGTCCGTATTCATCAATTAAATTAGTCGTTGCTTGGAGGAGTATCTCGACGCTCGGGAGTTGTCGTAGTGTCATTGGGTTTCCATTGACTGCGGGCGCGCAGGATGAGGAAGACTTCGATGGCGAGGAGGGCGGCGGCGAGGAGCAAGCCCGTTGCCCAGTTGAGGGCGCGACCCAGTTGCAGCCAGGCGCACGTTGCGCCGAACAAACCGACCCAGATCGCTTCGCGTAAGACGACTCCTTCGCTTGGAGTCTGCCGGGTGAAACGGCGATGCAAAAAATTTGCGAACGGAACGGCGGTGCCGGTGAGGGCGACGAACCACACTATGAAGAACAACCAGCGCGGTCCGACGGTTGGAATTAAAACATTGGTCGTCACGATGACTCCCGCCCAGCCGATGACGGCAAGAAACCACGCAGCAAGGTTGATGGCGAGGCGGCTTTCGGTTTGAGGGGAATTCATTGGTGGTATTATATTCGTAATTGGTAATTAGTAAGCGGTAATTTACGAATCTGATCTGCGTCCTTCTTCGTTGTTATAATTGCCCCTCGCTGTCCATTTTCCATTCATCATCCCATTGTTCATTTTTCATTGTCTCATTGTTCATTTAACTCGTGTCTCTCTTAACCTTCTCCTCACTCTCCAAATCTTTCGGTCAACACGATATTTTTAGCAACCTCACCGGCGCGGTGCCGTATGAGAGTCGCGTGGGCATTGTGGGTCCTAACGGGATCGGCAAAACGACTCTGCTGCGGATTATGGCGGGACTCGATGAGCCGTCGGGCGGCGGGGTGACACGGTCGCGCGGACTGCGCGTGGGTTACTTGCCGCAGGAGGCAGTGGACACTGAAACAAAAAATACGTTGTGGGAAGAGATGCTCACGGCATTTGGAGAGTTGTTGAAGATCGAAAGTGAGATGCGGCGGCTCGAAGTTGCAATGAGCGATGCGGCACAACACGAAGCCGCGCTGGAGAAATACGGTCATGTTCAAGAAGAGTTTGAACGCAGTGGCGGCTACACCTACGAGAAATACGGTCATGTTCAAGAAGAGTTTGAACGCAGTGGCGGCTACACCTACGAAACACGAATCAAACAAACGCTGGAAGGCTTGGGGTTTGAATCGAATCAATATCACCGCCCATTGATTCAACTTTCCGGCGGGCAGAAGACGCGGGCGTTGTTGGCGCGGTTGCTGCTAGAGCAGCCTGACCTTTTGATTCTCGACGAGCCGACGAATCATCTCGACATTCACGCCGTGGAATGGTTAGAAAGATTCTTGAGCGAGTGGCACGGTTCGGTGTTGATCGTCTCGCATGATCGTTACTTCTTGGACGAAGTGGTTAACAAAGTTTGGGAGATCAGCGCGACGCGCATTGAGGAATACAACGGCAACTACAGCGCATACGTGATGCAGCGCACCGAGCGCAAAGAACGTCAACGCCGTGAATACGAATCGCAGCAAGAGTTCATCGCCAAAGAGGAAGATTTCATACGACGAAACATCGCCGGGCAGAACACAGCGCAGGCAAAAGGACGGCGGCGCAGACTCGAAAGACTCAAAGACACCGACGGCGCGATTGTGAATCGTCCGCGTGAACTTAGCACGTTGAACTTATCACTCAACACCGATCTTCGTTCCGGTGATCGCGTGGTGGAGACTCATAACGTGGGCGTGGGCTATCAGGACGACAAAAAAGTTTTGTTTTACGCGCCCGACGTGTTGTTGTGGCGTGGCGAGATCGCTGCATTGATCGGACCCAATGGCGCGGGCAAGTCAACTTTTCTCAAAACATTACTCGGACAGATTCCACCGTTGAAGGGCAAAGTTAAACTTGGATCGAGTCTGAAGATCGGTTACTTCGCGCAAGCCCACGAAGGGCTTGACGCAGAGAAAACGCCGATTGAGGAGATTCAAGGCGTGCGCGAGATGCCTGTGCCGAATGCGCGGGACTATCTCGCCAAGTTTTTGTTCACGGGCGATGATGTGTTTAAAAAAGTGAGTGTCCTGTCGGGCGGTGAACGCGGGCGTTTGGCGTTAGCAAAGTTGGCAATGGAGGGCGCAAACTTTTTGCTGCTCGACGAACCGACGAATCATCTCGACATTCCTTCTCAAGAAATTTTGGAAGCGGTTCTCTCAGATTTTGAAGGCACGATCCTTCTCGTCTCGCATGATCGCTATTTGATTGACGCGCTGGCGACGCAAGTGTGGGCGTTAGAAGAAGGAAAGTTGGAAGTGTTTCGAGGAAATTATCATGAGTATGTGGAAATGAAGGAGAGGGAAGACGGGGGAGCAAGGGAAAAAAGGGAAACAGAGGAAAGAGGGAAGAAGTTAGAGGTAGGCAGTAAGAAGGGTGATAAAGATGAAAAGGTAAAGGGGAAGAAGACGGCAAAACCTTCGGCAGAGGAGCGCAAACGCGCACAGCGTGTTCAAGAGATCGAGACGATGATCGAATCGTTAGAGAAACGTCTGGCTGAGATCGGCGATGAGATCGAAAGTTCGGGTGGGGAGGCAAACAAGGTGCGTGAGTTGAGTGAGGAGTATGCGACTGTGGAAAGTGAGTTGCAAAAGCATATAGCAGAGTGGGAGCAGGTACTGCAACCTGAGGGGTAGTATAATTTTTCGTCACCATGAACAACAACCGTAACACATCGAACCGCGCGCGGGCAACGTCGCGCTATAAACGAACTTCCCCTACA
This sequence comes from Chloroflexota bacterium, assembly GCA_016215145.1. Taxonomy (GTDB): domain Bacteria; phylum Chloroflexota; class Anaerolineae; order Anaerolineales; family VGOW01; genus VGOW01. The sequence goes on along the minus strand of JACRLA010000224.1, from coordinate 15,741 downwards.
GCCATGATCGGGCTGGGCGGATTTTTTTTGCTCGCCACGATCATCGCCGCGTATTTAATTTTTAGCACGGTGCGAGATTTTGTGGCGACGTGGAACGCACCCGTCGGTGGCAACGTTGTGATCAAAGGTGGCACCGCCGTTGGCGGCGGCACCGTGAATCCCAAAGCCACCACGCCACCGATCACCGCCAAAGCGTGGAACGGAACAGATCGAGTCACCATTCTCCTTTTGGGGATCGATCAGCGCGCCGGGGAAACCGACACCGCCTATCGCTCTGATTCGATGATGTTGGTGACTCTCGACCCGGTGGGACGCACCGTCGGCGTGTTATCTATCCCACGCGATCTCTACGTAACCATCCCCGGTTTTCCTGATCGTGACAAGATCACCACAGCAAATTTTAAAGGCGATGCGTATCGTTTGCCGGGCGGCGGCGCAAAACTCGCTAAGGATACGGTGGAGGCGAATCTTGGAATCCGAGTCAATTATTACGTGCGAATCAACTTCACTGCGTTTGAGACTCTGATCGATCAGATGGGCGGGGTAGATGTGGACAATCCGGCGATCATTGACGATCCGCAATATCCCGATTCGCGTTATGGCTACGATCCGTTTTACCTGCCTGCGGGCAAACAGCATTTGGATGGCAAGACCGCGCTCAAGTATGCGCGCACACGCCATACCACCGGCGATGATTTTGGTCGCGCTCAACGGCAGCAGCAAATTGGTTTAGCCGTGCGCGATAAAGTGGTGAGCGCGAATATGTTGCCGACTCTGATCGGCAAGGGTCCACAAATTATCAGCACGTTGAGCGGCAGTTACACCACCGATCTTTCGCCGGAACAGATCGTGAGTCTGGCGCTGCTAGGCAAAGATATTCCGCGCGACAAGATTACAACGGAAGTGATTGACAAACGTTTCATCGCCGACTTTTTCACCACCAACGACGGGCAGCAAGTTTTGATTCTGAACATCGAGAAGTTCCGCGAGCTGCGCGACAAAATGTTTTACACGCCGCAGCCGGTGTTGATCAACGTGCCGGATGCCGCGCAGTATTTGTTGAAAGAGGGCGCGCGCGTGGAAGTGCAGAATGGATCGAACAAATCCGGGGTTGCCGCCTCGGCGGCGGATTACTTGAAGGCAAAGGGCATCAACGTCGTCAGCGTGGGCAATGCGGATCGGAACAATTACACCACGACCACCATCGCCGACCTCAACAACAAACCTTACACTGCCAAGTGGCTTGCCGATACGCTGCGTTTGCCGCAAGCCAATATCATCACGGGCAGCAAATCGGCTAACGGCGCAGACATCCGTATCATCATCGGCGCAGATTTTGTGTTGCCGAGTAATTGATTAAACGAAACACCGAGTGTTTCGCGAAGCGCCCCGAAGCGAAGCGGAGTGTGAAACACTCGGTGTTTTTCACCGCACCAGAGTCGGCGTCACCGTAGCAGGCGGCGTGCGCGACGGAGTCAAAGTAATGGTCGGGGTGAAGGTGTTCGTGGGAGTCGGCGTGATCATCCCCGAAGGTATATAAGCGCGAGTCAACACTTCACCGAACCCGCCCATCGTCCCCATATCACGTTGATTGAAAAATACGCGCACGCCCGCGCCGTTGCTGGTCGTCACTTCTACGCGCGTTTGCCCCGTAAATTCTTTTCGCTCATTCGGAAACACTAAACCCTCAAAAGCAATTTTGTCGTCCACGCGGACGCGAATGAATGCGCGTTGCTCGATGCTGAGGGCGAGCTGCACGTTGGAGAAGTTGACGACGGGCGGCGGGGGCGTTGCCGATGGCGTGATGTTGGCGATCAGCGTGAGCGTGGGCGATGGACTGGGACCGATCACTTCGGGTGTGGGCGTGATCTGCGACGGATTCAAAAGTGATTCCGTCAACCTGAACCCGCCCCAGACGAACAAGCCCAACACGCCGATGATGACGAGTGCGATGATCGCTACGTCAGGAGTGAAGAGGCGGCGCAGGCGATAGAAAGGCGCGAAGGGTGAGACAGGGATGAGGGATTCTTTTTTGCGCGTCGAGCGCGAGAAGAGATTGCTCGGCGCGGGCTTGAGAGCTTCGTCGAGTTGACTTAACACTTGTGTTGGATTTAGTCCAAGATATTGAGCGTAGCTGCGTAGAAAACCGCGCGCCTGAATGGGCGAAGGAAGTGAATCGATCTCGCCCGCTTCGAGCGCGGTCAGGTAACGGGCGCGAATGCGAGTCGCCTTCTCTGCTTCTTCCAGAGTCCAGCCACGCGCTTCACGCGCGGCGCGCAGTGTTGCGCCAAGTGAATCGAGCATGGATGTAGGTTAAACGAGAATGGCGGAGAAAGCAAGGTAGGGCGGATTTGTAATCCGCCTTACGACGAGATTCGGTTAAAAATCAAACCCAAAACTTCAAAACAGAAACCCGCTTTCTTGAAGAAAGCGGGTTTCTTGTTCGCCAGCATTGTAGTTTGTGTTTTGTGTTTTACGCTTGAGTTACCGCTTCGGCAGGAACAGTCGTCTCAGCGGGTTTCGCTTCTTCGGCTTCCACTTCCGAGCCTTCACGATGCACAATCACTTTCATGGACGGTGTGATGTCTGCCGTGAGGCGCACTTGCACTTTATACGTGCCGAGCTCGCGCAACGGTTGGTGACCGATGTTGCGGCGATCTACTTCCACGCCGCTCTCGCGTTTGATGGCGTCGGTGATCATCTGCGTGGTGATCGAGCCATAGAGTTTGCCAGTCTCGCCCGCTTTGGCGGTGAAGTGCAGCGTGAGCGCGCCAAGTTTTTCGGCGACTGCGCCCATCTCGGTATTCATCTTGTCGCGCAGTTGGGTCGCCGCATTGCGAACCTTTTCGGCGTGAACAAGCGCGCCCGCCGTGGCAAGTGCGGCAAGCCCGCGCGGGATGAGATAGTTGCGCGCGTAACCGTCGGCAACTTTTTTAACGTCACCGGCGTGTCCTAATTTATATACATCTTTGAGCAATAAGACTTTCATTGAAGTCAAGCCCTTTCTACATCGGGGGGATTTTCGGGCGAAGGGTACAACGCCCTGATTGGATGCGGCGCGATTGTATCACACCTTTGGAACGCGCACGTCTATTCGCGTCCCATTGCCTTGTTCACTGTTGACTTCAAGCGCGCCGCCTATCGTGCGGGCGCGTTGTGCCATATTATTTAAACCATGCCCCATTCGCCGCACGCCCCCATCCAGAGGCAGCCCCACGCCGTTGTCTTCTACCGACATCTTCAACGACTCGCCGTTTGGAAAAATTTGAAGTTTGACGCGCGTGGCGTGCGAATGTTTGGCAACATTTGCCAAGGCTTCTTGAGTAATCTGAAAAATCGCCAGCCGCGCTTCAGGTGAGACCGCCTGACACACATCCGAATCGATCTCTAGATCGGTGACGATGAGTGAGTTGGCTTTAAACTCTGCCACTAAACGGCGCACGCCCACTTCAAGATCGTCGCCCTGAAATTGATGCGGGTGCAGATCGAGAATGTAAGAGCGGATATCGCGGATGGTGTGGTTAAGCGCTTCAATGGCGGCGCCGAGTCTATCGTGCGCTTGTTTGCTATCGCCATCTTCAATGAGGGCGCGAATAAATTCAAGCTGTAAGCCAACGGCGTAAATAGATTGAATCACGCCGTCGTGCAAATCCATGCCAATGCGTTGACGCTCTTCGACAATGGAGAGCCGTTGAACCTCTTCATACAGACGGGCGTGTTCAATGGCGATTGCCGCGTGAGAGGCGAGCCATTCGATGAGTTGCTCGTCGTCACTCGTAAATTCATCCGCGCCGATTTTGTTGGTAATGTAAAGGCTGCCCAAACAGCGATCTTTGAGGAGGATGGGCATTCCGAGAAAACTCCCCATCGGCGGATGCCCCATCGGGAAACCGGTAGAACGGGGATGATCGGTGATGTTGCGCAGACGCATCCGCTTCCGCTCGCTCATGATCACACCCAACACGCCCAAGCCTCGCGGCGGATGCGCGATCCGTTTTCTCTCTTCCTCTGAAATTCCATGCACCACAAATTCGCCCAGCAATTTTCCCGAGTCATCGGGGACGCCGATGGCGGCGTATTTGGCATTCGTCAGCGTGGCGGCAGCCGTTACGATCCGCTGCAGCACTTCGGGCAGAGAGAGATCAGAGGAAATTGCGAGGACGGCTTCGCGCAGCTCGTGTAACTGACTATTCATGTGTTCCAGGTCCTGCGCGCTGCGAGCGGAAATCTGCATCATTACTCCACATTGTAATGATGAAACCTTGAGAACGCAACGGCTGATATAAAGTGCCGAAATAATCAAACGACATTTGCCGAATATGCCTGTGTGAGGTTATACTTTCACTCATGAAACGACAAAGAATTATGTTGGTCGATGACCATGAAGTAGTCCGGCTCGGTTTGCGCGCCTTGATAGATCGCCATCCGGATCTGGAAGTCGTGGCAGAAGCCTCCAACGCCACCGAAGCCCTCACCAAAGCCACCGCGCACAAACCCGATGTCGTGGTGCTGGACATTCGGCTGCCGGGGGCGAGCGGCATTGACGCTTGCCGTGACATCTGCAACAGTTTGCCCGAAACTAAAGTGATCATGCTCACCAGCTACGCCGAAGACGAAATGCTCTTCGCCGCAATCCGCGCTGGCGCGGCGGGGTACGTTCTCAAACAAGCAGGGGGTCAAGATTTAATTCGCGCAATCGAAACAGTGGCGCGCGGCGACTCGCTCTTAGACCCAAGCATCACCGAGCGTGTGTTCGCCGAGGTGCGTAAAGCGGCGCGGCAAATGGAGTCGGTTGCCTTCTCCAAACTGACCGAGCAAGAGCGGCGCGTGTTGGCGCTCGTCGCCGAAGGGCGCACCAACCGTGAGATCGCTCAGCTGCTTCATCTGGGTGAAGGCACGGTGCGCAACTACGTCTCCAGCATTCTCTCCAAATTAGGAGTCTCCAATCGCGCCGAAGCAGCCGCCTACGCCATCCGACACAACTTAAAAGACTCGGTTCAATAACAATCAGACCTTCAAGGTTTCAAAAACCTTGAAGGTCTTGTTAAACGTAGCGATTAAATTAACACACGCCAGCATGATGCTGGCGTGTGTTATTTCCTCTTTTCATCTGACAATTGTCACAACAATTTTTACTTCACATCCCCCGTCGCAAAATCAACGCCCACATCTAATAACCCGGAAGATAACATATCAAACGAATCTTTCATCAGGCGAGTCGCTGCCGGGCTGATCTCTGAAGCAAACTTGGGCGACAAACGCAAACCGTTGTTCGTTGCGCTCAGCGTCACCACCATTGCCGGACCACCGCTCATCCATGTTTTGATCAACTGAACGATCACCTCATTGGGTGTGCGTAAGATGCTGATCGCCACGCGATTACCATCATTCAAGGTGGCGCCGTAATCTCGCCCCACACCGATCACCCACAAGCCACCCGTCGTCGCGCCCAGCTTCGTCACGTCCGCGCCCAAAGTGTGATTCAATGCCGGCAACAACACATCGGCCCTCTGTCGTTGCAAGCGCGCAATGACTTCGGTGCCGTTTTCTTTTTCAACATCAATCTGCGCCACAATCGTTTGGCAAATTCCGCAGCTATAGCGCACCCCTTGAGTGAATCCATTGGTATATCGCTTCGCTTCAAAATTATTATTATTCGGCACCATCACAGCCACCACGCGGCTCTTGGTAAGATAGCCACTGATCATCCCGGCAATAAAACCCTCCTCATCAGATCGGCTTATCACCAAAGATAAATTGCTCAGCAATGCTTCATCCGATTGTTGATTAACTCCTACAAACTTTACAAAGGGATAGGTGGATGCCGCCTTGCGCGTGGCAGCCGTTAGATCAGCCCCCACCACCACAATGATCGGGTGTTTGCCGTCTGCCAGTTTTTTCGCCGCCGCCTCAAAATCACCACTGCCAATATATTCAGCGTCCACCCGCAACGAAAACGAATCAGCCGCAACCTTCACGCCATCGTAGCTCGCTATTTCAATTGAACCGGCTGGCGCATCTTTTGGATTCACGCGCGAGATGAATCCAAAACCAACCGGCACCGGAGTCGCGGTTGAGGTCAAAGTTGCTGTTGGCGTAAGCGTTGCCGTCGGCGTTGAAGTAGGTCGAGTCGGAGTCGCACTGGCAGTGGTCGTCGCGCTCGGCGTGAAAGTCATCGTCGCCGTATTCGCCAGCGTTGGCGGCAGAGTGGGCGCAGCCGTTGCGCTCACTTGAGTAGCTTTGGGCGCACTTGTGGCACTCGGCGCATTGGTGTTGGCTACAGACGCCGTCACATTCGCAACGCGCGTGGGCAACACCGGTTGTGGGTTGATGTCAGGAGAAGTGATGGCGCAGGCGGTGAGAAACAAACACAGCGTGAGAAGTGATAAGCGGTAAAAAAGATTCATTATTTTGGAGAGTGGAGATTAGAGATTGAGTGGGCGCATTTTAACAGAGGATTGAGAAAGGACAATGACGAGTTTTTGGTTTTGCTTATCACGTTCAATAGACATTATCGAAAATAGACGGGACAGTTGTAATTTTGGCACTCTAATCCGCTAACGAACATTGTTCTGAACTTTGACCGTTGGCACGTGTGCAACCCCCACGTTTCCATGCAGAGTAATGGTTAGGTTCAGAGAAATGCTAAACAGCGGATTAGAAAACTGCCCCCACAACACCACTCCATAATTGTAAAGAACTATTTCCGATAAAGTTTAAACAAAAAAACTTCCGAAGTCTCGCATTCTAAGCGACTTCGGAAGTTAGCGAATCTGATCTCTATTCTTCCTTCGCCCACTCACTCGTCTCTGCCGGTTCGGGCTTGGTCGGGTCAATATCTAAACCCAACACCTCGCGCTGCTGCGCCCCGCTCTTCGCTGGACCCACAATGCCTTTCTCTTCCAACTCGTCAATCAACTTCGCCGCGCGAGTGTAACCGATCCGCAAACGCCGTTGCAATAACGTGATGGACGCTTTACGCATCTCGCGCACTACCTTCACCGATTCGTCAAACAGATCATCTTCGCTGTCACTCTTCGATCCATTGTCCTCTTCCCACATCGGCGTTTGTATCGGAGTCGGCGCCCCCGGAGTCATCGGCGCAGAAGCAACCGCTTGCGGTTGCGGCGACTCGTCAGAGTCCACATCCATCCCGCGCGCGCCCTTCCAATAACGCACCAAACGTTGAATCTCCACATCCGAAACGAATACACCTTGCATACGCAACGGCTGACCCGTGTCCGGCGATTGCAGCAACATATCGCCGCGCCCCAACAATTTTTCTGCGCCGGGTTGATCGAGGATCACGCGGCTATCAATAGAAGAGGCAACCGCAAAAGCAATGCGCGCCGGGAAGTTGGCTTTGATCAAACCCGTGACCACATCAACGGATGGACGTTGCGTGGCGATGATCAAATGAATGCCCGTCGCCCGCGCCATCTGTGCCAAGCGAGTGATCGTCCGTTCTGTTTCATCCGGCGCAAGCATCATCAAGTCTGCCAACTCATCAATAATAACAACGAGATACGGAAGTTTCTTTTCCGCCTCTTTGCCGATGCGCGTGTTGTAATCCACAATGTTGCGCGTGCCAGCTTTGGCGAACTTGCGATAACGTTCATCCATCTCGCGCGTCACCCATTGCAAACTGCCCACCACACGCTCCATATCCACGATCACCGGCACAAGCAAGTGCGGGATATTATTGTATGAAGTTAACTCAACACGCTTCGGGTCCACCATCAAAAACTTTAAATCGTCCGGCGTGTTTTGAATCAGCAAAGCGCAAATGATCGAATTGACGCAAACCGATTTACCCGAACCCGTCGTGCCAGCGATCAACAAGTGCGGCATGTTCGTCAAGTCGCCGCAGATCGCTTGCCCCGAAACATCCTGCCCTAACGCCAGCCCCAACGTCGTCTTGATCTTGCGGAAGGCGTCGCTCTCCATCACATCGCGCAGCGACACAAGATTCGTGTGCGTGTTAGGAACTTCAACGCCCACGTAACCTTTACCCGGCACCGGCGCTTCGATACGAATAGAAGGCGCGGCGAGCGCGAGCGCAAGATCATCAGAGAGCGCAGAAATTTTCCCGACCTTCACTTTTGTTTTCTTGCCGCGCACATCCACAAAATCGGGCTCCACGCCAAACTGCGTAATAGTAGGACCGCGATTAATTTCCACCACGCGCACCGGCGCGCCAAACGAGTTCAACGTGTCTTCAATAACGTGCGCTCGCTGCCGATCATAATCATCGTCGGCGCCGCTCTCCGTGCCTGCTTCGAGCATCTCAGTCGCCTTCGGCAATACCCAAGGCTGATGCCCGCCAATGATGATCGGCTGATCGTAAACGGGAGCGGGTTGTGATGATTTGGATTCTGCTTTTTGATCAGGGGATGCCGACTCCTCTTTACTACCTTGTTTCGGTTTTTTAGCGGTCACCGTTGGAGTCTTAAGCGGAGACTTGGACACACTCTTCGACTCTGATTCGGCGGCGGGTGCGGGTGGCGGAGTGGCGGCAGCCGCAGGCGCGGCGGTTGAAGTTTGAACGGGTGGCACGTTGGGTAACGGCAATTGTTCACCGATCACCACTTTCGGTTTCGGCAAACGATCCGTCACAAATTTAATCGCGTCCACAATTTGCTGTGTGGTGATGCCCGCGCCCAAAATCAAACCGATAATCCATCCGGCCATGACCACGACGACGGAACCGGCTTGACCCAAACTATCGAACAACATCTTGAGCAAATACGCGCCAATGTATCCGCCGCCGTTTCCTTCTTCGGCGAGTTTCATTAACGAACTTGTGTCGGGCGCGATGATGAAGTGAAGCGTGATGAGAGAAATAAGATACACGCCGATCCAACCCATCACACGTTCCGGCGCGATGCGCGGCAGCTTGTCGCCGAAGTGACGTAAAACGATCCACAGACCCAGAATGATCAACCCAACCGGCACAAGATATTTTCCGTAGCCGAAGAGTTGACTCAGAAGTTTGAGAACGGGAGCGGTGATGCTGCTGTTGGCGGGCGAGAAGAGCGCGAGCAGAATCAAAATGCCGCCAAGAATTAACAAGATGCCGACGATGTCGAGTTTTTGATCGAGGCTCAAACCTTTGGGCGGGGGCGGCGCTTCGGGGGTGGGCGCAGATTGAGGCGGTGGGGCAGAAGGCGGCATCATCGCGCCGCTTTTCTTTCCGCCTCGCGCTTTGCTTTTACCTTTTCCTCTTCTCGATTCAGGTTTGTTGCGGTTAAAAAGTCGGTTGAACATTGCAAAAAAGATTATAGCACGTTTGTTCATTGGCGCAGCCTAAAAAAATTGATGTGCTAGAATAAGAAAGCGGGTTTCTTGGAGAAGCCTGCTTTCTGAACTATGGCTGACGTATTTCTCATCATGAAGCGGATGCACGTTTTTGCCCAAGTGGACGACAAGGGCATCAAGGCGATTGCGCCTCACTTTGAAGAAGTGCTGTACAAAGCGGGCGACATTATTTTTAAAGAATATGATCGGGCGGATTATTTTTACACGATTGATTCGGGGCAGGTCGAAATCCTTCTTAACTTTAATTCGAGTAAGCCACGACGCTTAGCCTTGTTGAACGACGCCGATTATTTTGGCGAGCGGGGTTTAGCAAAACACACCACGCGCAACGCGACGGTGCGCGCCACCCAAGACACAAAGTTGTGGCGCATCTCGGTTGATAAGTTCAACGCCTTGATGCTCCGCAACGCCTCGGTCAAAGCGGCGATTGACGTGGCGATTCAATCGCGCGAGTATGCGCGGCAAGAAAAGTTCCACAAGTGGTTGCGCGAGAACGAGACAGTCTATCTTGTCACGCTTCAACACCGCGTATTTTTATTCCCCTTGATTGCTTATCCATCTGGCGTGATCATCTGTGGAGTTATTCTCTCCTTACTCTTGCTCTTTTTTCAACTGAGTTTGCTCTGGCAGATCGCGCCATTGCTTATCCTCGTAGGTGGCGCGGGCTGGTTCTATTGGAATTGGGTGGACTTCCATAACGACTGGTATATCGTCACCAGTCAACGGGTGATTGACATTGATAAGATCGTGTTGATGTATGAGAGCCGCGCTGAAGCGCCATTGCCAGTCGTGCAAAACACGGCAATCCAAACAACGGAATGGGGACGACAATTGGGTTATGGCGATGTAACCATTAATACGTTTTCGGGACCGATCAAATTCCATAACATCCCCAACCCTCAAGCGGTCTCGGATTTAATACTGGAACAGATTAACCGCACACGAGTCCAACAAAAAACTGCCGAGCGAAATACGCTCAAGAATTCACTCAAATCGGCGATGGGCATCGAGAAGCCGCCCGCGCCGCCGCCACCGCCCCCAACCCCTCCCCCCAAAAAACCTTCGGGCGCCGATCTCTTTTTCGGCTGGCGCAAACAGATCACGTTTCATGTAAAAGAACAAAAAGGGGATACGATCATTTATCACAAACACCCCATCGTGTTAGTTTACGAACTGAGCGCTCAGCTAATCTCGGTGCTGATCATTTTGATTTTGCTTTTGTTGAGCTTAATTAATCTCTTGACAAAATGGCTCGCCGTGGTTGATTTGAATTACACCGTCATTTTTTGGGGTGTGTCCATTCTTCCGTTAGGCGCATTGGCTTGGAATATCGGTTTCGAGTATTTCGATTGGAAGAACGACATCTACATGGTCACGCCGACTCAAATTTTTGATATTGAACGCAAACCCTTTGGCACGGAACAACGCAAAGCCGCCAACCTTGATGCGGTGTCCAACGTTTCTTTCATCCGTCCAGATTTTATTTCGTATCTACTGAACTACGGAACGGTGACGATCCAATCGGGACCAGGCGGCGAGATGAAATTCTTCAACGTCTTTGATCCTCTGGGCGTGCAGCAAGATATTTATCGCCGCAAGGAGCAACGTGAAAGAGTCAAAGCCGAAGGGTCGGCGCGCGCGCGACACGATGAGTTTGCCCAATACTTCGGCACGTTTTATGAAATACTTGAAGAAGAGAGAAAGAAAAAAGATCAGGGCGGGCAGAAAAGCAACCCATAAAATCGTCGTTGCTAATCCATCCAAACCGACTTATAATCCGCCCATCCTCAATCGGACGGAGACGATTTAATTAATGGCAGAAAGTAAATCCAACATCGGCGACGCGGAGAAGCCCGACGCAAACCCGATGTCTAGCCTTCTTGAGTCAGATTATGCTATGCAGCAGCTGTCTCAGGGAGAAATTCGTGAAGGTAAAATCACCAGCGTTACTCACGGGGGCATCTTCGTAGATATTGGCGCGAAGAGTGAAGGTGTGATCGGCTTGCAAGACCTCGAGAAGCTCGAGGCGAAGGCGCGTGACGCGCTGCAGGTGGGAGCAGATGTGTTGGTCTACATCGTCAACCCCGAAGATGAGGGTGGCAATATCATCCTCTCCGTGTCGCGCGCACAACAAGAGCGCGATTGGCGTGCCGCCGAAAATCTACTCTCGACTCAAGACGTATATAAAGGACAAGTTGCCGGATTCAACAAAGGCGGCTTGATCGTCAAGCTCGGCAGCTTGCGCGGTTTTGTGCCGGCATCGCAGATGAGTATCTCGCGCCGACGACGCGCCGACGAAGGACAAACGCCCGAACAAAAATGGGGCAAGATGGTCGGCGAGACGGTGATGGTGAAAGCGGTGGAGGTAGATCGATCACGCAACCGTTTGATCTTCTCTGAACGCGCCGCCTCGAAAGAGATTCGCGAAGCAGAACGCGAACGATTGCTTTCGGAACTTAAAGAAGGCGATGTGTGCAGTGGTCGCGTGATCTCGCTCTCACCCTTTGGCGCTTTTGTGGATGTGGGCGGGGCGGATGGTCTGGTGCATCTCTCCGAGATGACTTGGAAACGAATCGATCATCCGAAAGAGATTCTCAAAGTAGGTCAGGAAGTTAAAGTGCAAGTGATGAGTGTCGATCGCGAGAACCGCCGCATTGCGCTCTCGATGAAACGGCTCGAACTCGATCCGTGGTCGCAGATCGCTCAACAATACAAAGTCGGTCAGTTAGTTGAAGGCACGGTCACCAAGATCACCAAGTTCGGCGCTTTCGCTCGCATCAAAGGCAACGACGACATCGAAGGGTTGATCCACGTCTCGGAACTTGCCGATAACCGCGTGGGACATCCGAAAGATGTTGTGAAGGAAGGCGAGTCGTACACGTTACGCATCGTCAAGATCGAACCAGACAAACGGCGCATCGGATTGAGTTTGAAAGAAGTAGGGTCGGCGCGGTATGCAGATAGTGATTGGGAAGACGCTGTGAGCCGAGACGAGCAATAAATAGGATCATCAATAAAATTACGCGCGATGACTTTATGTCTCGCGCGTAGTTGTTTAAAAGACTTCCGAAGTCGCACACACCGCGAAACTTCGGAAGTCTCCTACGAATGTTAGCATTATGTTAGATTTTATCTTTCCCACCATTTGGCTAGACAGAGTCGTTGCATTAAGCGGTAAAATAGTGGCGCACTTATAGGTAACAGTCACCTTGAATTGTTTTCACATGACAAATAGTGAGAAAGATGACTGTCACCTTAACGAGTGCTGGAGGAATTAAACCGTGAGTGACAAATTACAGCGTTTCACACAACGAGCGCGCCGCGTGTTGAGTCTGGCTCAAGAAGAAGCCGAACGAATGCGCCACAACTATATTGGCACCGAGCATTTATTACTTGGACTTCTTCGAGACGATGGCGGCGTCGCCGGACGTGTGCTGCGCGAACTGGGTTTAGATCAGCGCCGCTTGCAAGAAATGGTCGAGCGCTTGAGCGGACCCGGACAACGAATCAAAGCGAGCAAGATCGATCTTTCACCCGGCACCAAGCGCGTGCTGGAGCTGGCAATTGACGAAGCGCGCCGCATGAATCAACATTACATCAGCACCGAACATCTGCTGCTTGGCTTGGTGCGGCACAACGAAGGCATTGCCATTGATGTATTAAACAAACTTGGAATCTCGCCCGAACAGATTCGCCGCCAAACGCGCCGCATCTTGCAAGAGAGCGGATCGTCCGACGACATCGAGCAAGGTCCGGCAACACCGCAAAAACAAATGGCGGGCGGTCTGCCGGAAAAGAAAAAAGATTCGAAAAGCAAAACGCCCCTTATTGATCAACTCGCCACAGATCTCACCTCACTCGCCGAAGAAGGCAAACTCGATCCCGTTATCGGACGACAAAACGAAATTGAGCGTGTGATTCAAATTCTGGCGCGACGCACCAAGAACAATCCCGCCCTCATCGGCGAACCCGGCGTTGGCAAGACCGCCATCGTCGAAGGGCTAGCACAACGCATCACCACCGGCGACACACCCGAGCCGTTGTTAGGACGCCGCGTGTTACAACTTGACGTGGGCTCACTCGTCGCTGGCACCATGTATCGTGGTCAATTTGAAGAACGTTTGAAGCGCGTGATCGAAGAAGTGAAAACATCCAACTCGATCTTATTCATAGATGAAGTGCACATGCTCGTCGGTGCCGGGTCAGCCGGATCCTCTGTGGACGCCGCCAACATCCTCAAACCTGCACTCTCGCGCGGACACATTCAAGTCATCGGCGCGACCACCCTCAACGAATACCGCAAACACATCGAGAGCGACGCCGCATTGGAGCGACGTTTCCAACCGGTCAACGTTGATGAACCCACGATAGACGAAACCATCAGCATCCTGCACGGAGTCAAACCCCGCTACGAAGAACACCACAAATTAACGATCACCGACGATGCCATCAACGCCGCCGCACGGTTGTCGGCGCGCTACGTTCCAGATCGATTCCTGCCCGATAAAGCGATTGACCTGATTGACGAAGCAGGCTCGCGCGTGCGGATGTATAAGAGCCCCGAAGCCAAAGCCTTCCGCGAAACGATGAGCGATCTAAAAATCGCCAAAGAAGATTACGCCGTCGCCCTTGAAGAAGCACGTCAAGATGATGCTCAAGAATTTATGCGCCGCCAAGTGGAACTCGAAGAAAAATTAAACCGCTTGCGCGCCGGTTGGGATCAAACCAACAGCCCCGTCCTTAACGCCACCGACATCGCCGAAGTGCTGGCGATGTGGACGGGCATCCCCGTCACACAGATCGCCGAAGAAGAATCCAAACGTTTGTTGAAGATGGAAGAAGCCTTGCACGAGCGCATCATCGGTCAAGATGAAGCCATCAGCGCCATCTCGCGCGCTGTGCGCCGCTCGCGCGCCGGGCTCAAAGACCCCAACCGCCCCATTGGTTCGTTCATCTTCCTTGGACCCACCGGCGTCGGCAAAACTGAACTCACTAAAGCACTTGCCCAATTTATGTTCGGCAGTGAAGACGCCTTGGTACAGCTAGACATGTCCGAGTTCATGGAACGGCACACCGTCTCACGACTCGTCGGCGCCCCACCCGGATACGTGGGCTACGACGATGCCGGTCAACTCACCGAATCATTGCGCCGCCGACCGTATTCCATTGTGGTCTTCGACGAAATTGAAAAAGCCCACCCCGACGCACACAACATGTTGTTGCAGATCATGGAAGAAGGTCATCTCTCCGACGCACGCGGCAAACGAGTCAATTTCCAGAATGCCATCATCATTATGACCTCTAACGTCGGCGCGGATATGATCAAGCGGCAAACGTCGTTGGGCTTCAGCCTCAAACGCGATGAGGCGGTCAGCGAGCAGCAATCGTACGACGACATGCAGAAGAAGCTGACCGAAGAACTCAAACGCGCCTTCCGCCCCGAATTTCTCAACCGCGTAGACGGCGTGATCGTCTTCCGCTCCCTCAACAAAAACGAGATCATCCAGATCGTTGACCTTGAACTTAACAAAGTCCGCGAGCGATTGAAAGAACGCGAACTCAATCTCGAAACAACTGAAGACGCCAAAGGGTATCTCGCCGATAAAGGCTACAACCCGGATTACGGCGCTCGCCCTCTCCGCCGCATCATCACAAGCGAAGTCGAAGATGATCTTTCTGATCTCTTATTGCAGAGCGCGTGGGCGGCTGGCGACACGGTTTATGTCGAAGTGAAAGACGACGAGATCGCCATGCACATTGAAAGCACTGAAAAAGAAAAAGAGAAAGAACTCGAAGCCGAAGCATTGCCAACGCCCTAACGAACAGCACCACCGGACACCGAGGGTTTCACGAAATACTTAGTGTCTTTTTTCTAAAGTAAAAGAAGTTAAAAGAAGAAGGCTCAGAAAATAAATTTTCCGAGCCTTCTTCTTTTGTCGTTGCTTTTTTTGAGTATTCCAAAAGGTGTTTCAAAGAAGAAATCGTTTATAATGTTTTTCCACTCCATTCAAGGCATAGGCACACCAGATGCAGTTTTTTCAACATATCTCTCTCGCAAAAGAGAAGCGAATAATATTTGTATTAATAACCAGCAGTTTATTAGGACTTATTGCAGGGCTATTACAACCCACTCTTCAAGTGGCGGTTGAACAAGGGCAAGTGTTAGGAGGCATTGTTCAATATCCTGCCGACAACCCCTTTTTCATCTACCAATCAAAGACCTGGACATTCCTTGCCCAATTCAGCGCCATCAGTCTGCGATTAGGACTCTCAGAAGTTACACTCTCACTCTTCTTTAGCGGGCTTGCCGGAGTGCTATCCTTTTCAGGATTCGCCCTCTGGTTGTTTGCGCTAGCGGATGATATCTTATTCGCCCTTCTTGCCCCCCCTGTATTTATCAAAATACTCGACATCATTGTATGG
>JACRLA010000067.1 GCA_016215145.1 Chloroflexota bacterium | reverse complement strand
ATATGCGTGATGGCTTCTTGTTGCCCTGGACGAAATTCGGGAAAGATGAAGTGTTGGTGGAGGGCGGCATGGAGATCCATGAGAGATTGGAGATTGGAGATTCTTGATTGCGGATTTCGGAATGTGGATTGCGGAAAGTATTTTGAAGTTTGAGTTTTTTGAGATTTGGGATTTTGGGATTTGGGTTTTTGGGATTATGGAGTTTGGATTATGGAGTTTGGAGTTTAACTTAACAATCTTCGATACAACTCCGTCTCCAACAATCCATCCGGGTCACATCGCGCTTTAAGTTTGCGGAAACGATCCATCGTGTCTTCACCCAAGTAACGTTTGACGACGTTGGCGTTGAGCGTGCTGTCTTTGGCAAAATAGAATCGCCCGCCCGCGCTCAAAACGATCTCGTTCATGTCGTCGGCGAGTTTTTGCAAGTCAATGCGGTTTCCTTGCTTCGCTGGAAAATCCATCGCCAACGAATACCCGTCTACGGCGTGCGTGAGCAAAAATTGATCGGGGCGATGACGTTTAAGCACACCCAAGTAAGTGGGCAGCCCGCGCTTTTGACACAACCGCAGCATTTCAACAAACGCATCGTGCGCCTGTTCACGCGGAATAAATGATTGATATTGAATCAAGCCGCCACTGCCGTACGACTTCTCCCAATTGGGAACGTAGTCGAGCAGAAAATTAAACGCCACCAGCGATTGAACATAACGCTTGCGGTGTTCAAATAAGCGGGCGTGATAATACTTTGCCGTATTGACGAGCGTCGTGCCAAGATCATTCATAAAGGGGCGCATGAACCGCCACAAAAGCGATTTCGGCATCACGCCCAAAAAAGTGTCGGGCAGTGTTTGAAATTCAACGCTCAACGTTTGCGTCGGTTCGTGATCTTCGTCTCCGTGCAAATAGGTGGCGCGGTGAATCTGTCCGCGCCCGCGCGAGTGTGTGCCATCCACCCACCCCACCAAATAATCGCTCTCGCCTTTGATCGGCTCGAAGTCATCCATCATCGCGCGCAGCGTGGGCGCGGACCAAGCGTCTACCCAGACGTTGCCCGAATAAATTTTTTTCATCTGCATCGTGATGGAAGTGAACACGCCCAGCACGCCCGCGCCGCCGATCATGGCATAAAAAAGATCGGCGTTCCTTTGCGGCGAGCAAGTGATCAGTTCATCGGTGGGCAGCAGCGCTTCAAATTCCAAAACGTGTTCGCCGATGGGACCCGCCACGTAATTATTTTTACCGTGGATGTTCATCGCTAAACACCCGCCGATGGTGGGAAACATGGTGCCGGGAACAACCGGTAGCCACCACCCATCTTCCAGCGTGTATTGCCAAATTTGTTGGATGGTGACTCCCGGCTCCACCTTGATCACGCCGGATTCGGGACCCCACTCGATGATCCGATTCATCCGCCGCAGATCCAAGATGATGCCGCCAGCGTTGAGTGAAGCGTCGCCGTAGCTTCGGCCCGAACCGCGCAACCCGATCTTGAATTCGCGCTCAGCCGCCAGCGAAAAAATCTCGGCGACGTGTTCGGTGTGAGAGGGACGATAGATGTAAGCCGCGCTCTTGATCGAGCGCCCAAAGTTTTGTAAGAGAGTTAGACGATCAGATGTAGGCATAAAGACAATGAACAATGAAACAATGATCAATGAACAATTGCGTTCACGAATCACTAAATAGAAAGTCTTCTGAAAATAAAAGAGGGGATGTAGCGGATGACTAACATAATCCACGCCCAACGCGCGGGCGTATACAGAATTTGTTTGCGCGCGCGTATCGCTTTCCAAATATCGCCCGCCGCTTGATCAGACGAGATTGCCATTGACGCCGCGCGCCCCGTGGCTCTAAACATATCCGTATCCACAAAGCCCGGCTTCACGGTCAGCACATGCACGCCTTTGCGCGTCAAGCGGTTGCGCAACGATTCGAGATACGTGGTGAGGGCGGCTTTGGTCATGCCGTAACCCGGATTCACCACACGACCCCGAACCCCCGACACCGACGAAATGCCGACGATATGCCCGCTGCCCAAACGATCAAACAAGATCGCCGCCTGATTGAGCCAAGCAATCGCGCCCAACACATTCACGTCAATCATCAAGCGATCTTTTTCAAAATTGTATTCATTGAGCGCCATCGTCGGCATCACCCCCGAGGAATACACGACGATCTTAATGCGTTCCAGATCGCGTAGCACTGTTTGGAAAAGAGTCGGCACTTCGTCGAAGTGCGTCACGTCATGTGGGTAAGCAAAGGCGCGTTTGGTTCCAAGTTGAGCATTGATCTCGTCGCAAATTGCGTTGAGCCGATCCACGCGGCGGGCGACCAACGCCACCGAGTAGCCTTCGCGCGCGAGGCGGCGCGCCATCGCCTCGCCAATGCCGGACGACGCGCCGACAACGATCGCGCCGTGAATAGGAGAAAGTGTAGAAGAAGTAAGTGTCATAGCGGGTCAAGTATAATGTTCTATAGTAAGCATTGCAACCTGAATCTGCGGGCGCACTCTCAAAACTCCCGAATGAAGACCTTTGTCTTGACCAACACTTGACTGCGCCCAAGCAAATTTGCTAGACTGTAATTGCCCCCCACATTTCGAGACGGGCGAAGTTACAGTGTTGATCACTGGCTTCGCTCGTTTCATTTTTGAGCGGTAGATGCAGCGAGGCGAAAACCTACGCTTCTCGCATTTTGCTGCCCCTCTTGACACTAGCTTTAAAATAGAGTCAGTGGTCTGTCCCTTTCACAACTGCATATCTCGGCAACGCTGGTGCGGTGGCGACTCTTGTCATTTGTTTGGAGCGAGGCATGCCTCGACTCTTCAGTATAATGTGGAGCGCCATCCCTGAGACCTGATGAGAACATTGGAGCGCGGAAGCGACTCTTTCATGTAACGTGGTCGGTGGTGCAACGCCGCCGTACCAGCCCCTAACTTCTAGGCGTATTGCCTGCGGTGACTCCTTCGCGCAGATTGGAGCGAGCTTCGGTTCGACTCTTTGTTCAAATGTGGAGCGCCGCCACCTGAGAGCGTTGATGAGAACTTTGGAGCGCGGAAGCGACTCCTTCATGTAACGTGCGCTGGGTGGCTTTAACCGCAGGACGTACGCTTTTTTGTTTGCCCTGTCAAGATATGCTGACCTTTAGACAGAGAGGAGGTGAGAAGGAAGTGACCACTCAATCTCTATCTCGATCTGATAACAGCAATTCGCCCCCATCCAACGAGCGCATCTATGTAGGCATTGATGTCGGTTACAAAGAACACGTTGTCGCCGCCATCAAGATGACGACTTTCAACGTTTCGAGTCATCAAGATAGTTGGAAGCGTGCCAAAACTTTGCATTTTACCAGCGATGCCGGTGGTTTCAAACAGCTACGCCGCTACCTCGACAAACTCTCCACCAACTCTCTTGACTTCCTGATCCTGCTCGAACCCACTGGCGGTTACTACGGAATGACCTTGCTGATGTATCTCATTAGTGAAGGCTACAAGTTACTGCAAGTCGAGAACAAAGCAGTCAAGGACTATCGCGAGAAAATCTTTGGAAGTGAGACAAAAACCGATGATACCGACGCGCGCCTGATGGCCCGCATGGGCTTTCTGCATGAATTGGTCGGCGAAGAGTTTTCGATTCAACCGGTGCATCTCACGCATCCCGATGATGCAGCACTCAAGGTTATGGTGCGCGATCTGGTCAAACTCCAGAAAGAAATCACGCGACGACTCAATCAACTGCAACAGGTGATAGCGGTAACCTTCCCGGAGCTGAAAGCTGTGTTTATAAGTAGCACGGCGAGCAAATCTGCGCGCGCATTGCTAGAACGTTACCCGAGTCCCCAAGAACTCGGTGAAGCCAAATCTGAAGAAGTCAAAGAACTACTCTGGTCTGCTCATGCTTACAAACATGCCAAACGCGCTGACGAGCTGATTGGTCTTGCTAAATCATCGGCGGGTTTGAAAGCGATGACCCATCATCAATGGCGGCAGGGTTGGATCATCAAGCAGCTTCCAATTCTTGAAGAAGCTCGCAAGGAGCTTGTTGAACAATTGAGTCGAGCGATTGCTTCACATCCTTACGCGCCAATTATTGAAAGCTTGCCCATCAAGAGTCCAATTTGGACGGCAACATTGATCGCTGTTATTGGCAACCTTGACCGCTTCCAAAACTACGCCGAGTTCAAAGCGTATATGGGTTGGTATCCTAAAGTAGCTCAATCCGGGTCATCTGTTTACCACACAGGTTTAGCCAAACATGGCGTGCGTTTGACGCGCAACGTGTTGGGCCAGATGTCAGTTCTCCTTCTTGCACCTACAATACGCACCACTCCTTTCCGCGAGTTCTACGAAAAATTGGTGGCGCGGGGGATGAAACCAGCGACCGCAAAGGGTCATATGGCAGGCAAACTTGCAGTCGTGCTTTACGGCATGTTGAAAACCATGAAACCTTACGATGAACGCAAGCATCGAAAGGACATGGGCTTGCCTGAACCCGAAGGAGTGATCCTAACCACGGTTGAAGCGCCAGACGATCTTGTTAAAGTGCTAGATGACGAAACAGATGCCTTTGAAATTACCGACCTCGACGATATTGACCCCTCTGAGTAGCTCTCTTTAATCGCATCCCAAACTGCATACCTCTAATAAGGCTAGCTCATGTAACAAATGATGCGCTCTATGCTAAAATCTCCTCATGCCACGCAAACAATCCAAACTATCACCCTCTGAACTCCCTCAAACACCCGATACGTGGGGAGTCGGCACATTTCTCTTACGCCAATGGTTAATTGACGACGATCCCGACATCCCGGTTCGCCCCACTTTAATTCTGGTGCTTGATCTGGATCATGGTTACATCATGTCAAGCAGCCTGATCAATCACGCGCCATCGGCAGAGGAAATACGCGACACGCTTTTCAAAGCGATGACCAAGCCGATGAAGATGTGCGGCGAGCCGCGCCGCCCAACGATCCTGTTTTGTCACAGCGCGGGTTTGAGCGAAGCGATTGAACCCTACATGGATGAATTGAATGTTCACTGCGAACCGCGCGCCATTCCGGGAATTGACGACATCTTAGAAGAGATGGCGCAGTTCATGGATCAGGAAGAAGATCATCCATCGCTGATTGATATTGAAGGCGCATCGCTTGAGGTCATTGGAAAATTTTTTGACGCCTCGGCAAAGTTTTATCGCGCCGCGCCGTGGGTGCAGATGTTGAACGAGCAATTCTTGTTATTACGCATCCCTGCCGAAGGCGGACTGGAACGATTTGTCACCGTGATGGGCAACGGCGGGGTGGAATATGGTTTGGCGATTTATGAAAGTTGGCGCGACGTTGAGAACTTGTTTAAGAATCAAAACGATCCTATGGGCGCGCTGCCGGCGCAAGGCGCGCTCTCCATGCTTTACGACCGGGCGCATATGATGTCCTTTGACGATCTGGACGCAATCGAGGCAAATGATTGGGACGTGATAGATGAGCAATCGTACCCGAGCCCAATTTATTTTCATCGCACACAAGAAGCACGCCGCCCTACGTTGGCAGAACTGCAATGGATCGACGCCGCGCTGCGCGCAGTTCCCGTGATCGTCAACGATCATTTACGCCCGGATAACAAAGGCGACTTCGCGCCGTTAGAAACTACGCTGCCGGTCATCACGGCACAGGGCGAAGTGAATGTGTACGTTAAATATCCGGCGGGCATTCTTCGCCGTGAAAACTTCCCCGCCTCGAGTTTTGTAGAAGAGTGGGACGAAGACGGCAACCCAATTGAAGAGCCGCCTATCTTTGATCGTCGCCTCATGGAAAAATCGTTGCTGGATGTGTTTGGCGATATGCTTGGCAACTCTGGCGGCGACCCCAAACTACGCAAAGCGCAAGACATAATGTATCAAGCGTTTGAAGAACCGAATCCCGCCAAACGGATTTCGCTGGCGCGCAAAGCCATCAAAACTTCTGACAAGTGCGCCGACGCCTTTGTGTTGCTCGCCGAAGAAGAAGCCGACACCGTTGCGGACGCCTTAGAGTATTACCAGAAAGGTGTAGACGCCGGGCAGCGCGCCTTAGGAAAAAATTACTTCAAGGAAGCCGTTGGACATTTTTGGGGCATCATGGAAACTCGCCCTTATATGCGCGCCCGCGCCGGCGTTGCAGAATGTTTAGTTAAGTTAAATAAGATAGACGAGGCGATTGAGCAGTACCGTGACATGCTGCGTTTAAATCCGAATGATAATCAGGGGCTTCGTTATATCGTGGCAGATGTGCTGCTCGATCAAAATCGTGACGCCGAATTAATTAAACTCCTCAAACAATATAAAGACGACGAGATGGCAGAGTGGCTTTACACTTGGGCTTTAGCCGCGTTCCGAAAAAATAGCAAAAGCAAAGAGGCAGAAAAACGGTTGCGAGAAGCGCTTGAGCAAAATCCCTTCGTCCCCGATTACCTCACCGGAAAAAAACGAGTGCCGGTTAATCTCCCTCCCACAATGGGCTGGGGCGATGAACAAGAAGCGGTACACTACGCCGCAAAGTTTCTCAATCACTGGCGGCGCACAACCGGCGCCATTGATTGGGTGAAGGATCACCTCGACTATGTCTGAACGCCAAGAGTTAATCATCAACCGTTTGCGCGAAGAAGGAACGAAGACCGTCGAATTCTTTCGCTCGATCTCGGAAAACGATTTTCAGCAGCAAGTGTATACCACCGGACCGCAATGGGACTCGCGCAATTTGCTGGCGCACTTCGTCAGCGCCGAGCGCACCTTTGCGTTCTATGGGCGCGATATTTTAAACGGCGGCGAAGGCGCGCCCGAAGATTTCGTGATTGACGAATTTAACGAAACACAAGTCGGCAGGATGAAAACGGCAAGCGCGGCTGATCTGATCGAGCAATTTGAGGAAGCGCGCGCCAGCACCATCCATCTCCTCGAAAGCATGAGTGACGCCGACTTGGACCGCGTCGGCCGCCACCCTTGGTTTGGCAAAGTCCCGTTGGGCAACATGATCAAACTGATCTACCGCCACACCATGATCCACCAACGCGACATCAAGAAAGCCATCGAAACCAAACAACCCGTGCCGCATGTGGACGCGAAACCCAATGGTAATTAGTAATTGGTAATTACCAATTACTAATTACTTTGGACTCATATCCCTGCCAAAAGGACACTATTCATGTCATCACGTAAAGACTCCATCCGCAAACGCATCACCGACGATCACCAATCTGCAATCACGATTCTCAAAAGCTTCACACCCGAACAATGGGCGAAGCCCGCGCCATCAGAACAAGACGCACCGTGGACGGCGAAAGATGTCCTTGCTCATCTCGCCGACTCTGAAGGCGGCATCTTAGGACAACTCAATCGCTGTCTCGCCGGTGAAGCCACCGTCCCCGATGGTTTTGATCTCGCTCGCTGGAATCGCCGCGTTGTGCAGAAGCGAGCCGAAGCCTCTATCGCCGATTTGCTCAACACCATCGAAGCCACACATCAACAAGTCCTGCAACGACTCGAAACCGTGTCCGACGCCGAACTCGATAAAACAGGCAAGCACGCGCGCGGCGACGTGATCACCATCGAAGAATTTTTCACGCGCATCACCGAACACCGAAAGCAACACGCTGAAGAGTTGAAGAAAGTGGTTGGGTAGTAATCAGTAAACAGTGAATAGTAATCAGTGAACGCATACTGATAACTGTTCACCGATAACTGATAACTTGTTATTGAATGAAAGCAAGCGAAGTAACCGTTGAGTGGCTCAGAAAAAATAATTACAAGATCATGCCCGCCAACAAAGCAACGATTGAGGGCGTGGTCGTCAAAGATTTAGTAACGCATTTAGACGGACGCGGCGAAGTGACCGAGTTGTGGAGCGAGCCTTGGGTTGAGCAAAATAATTTACTACGCCCCGCTCACGTTTACCAAAGCGCCACCGATTACGGCGTTGTGAAGTGCTGGCATCTGCACGACATCCACACCGATCAATTTACTGTGACGCGCGGTAAACTGCAAGTGAGTTTGGTTGACCTGCGCGAAAATTCTCCGAGCTTCGGTCACGCCAACGCCATCTTTTTAGGAAGCCTGCGCCCGCGCCTGATCAAAATTCCGCCGATGGTGATGCACGGCTGGAAAGCCCTCTCACAGCCCGAAGTGCTGGTCGTCAATTTGCAATCGCACGTCTACATCGCCTCCGACGAATTTAAATTCCCGTGGGACTGCGTCATCCCCGAAATTTGGGAGCCGAAGAACGGTTAATTACCAATTACTAATTACAAATCGTAATTGGTAATTAGTAATTGAGACTATGCCCGAATTCTTCAATGTCCTTCCACCCGATGAAGCGCTCACAAAATTATTTGAGCATCT